>NZ_JAFCTN010000014.1:54785-119880 GCF_049896045.1 Pseudomonas sp. PWP3-1b2 | reverse complement strand
AAAGCGGAGTGTCAGTCGATGAATCTTTTGACTGACACTCCGCTTTCGCGAGCAAGCCCGCTCCCACATTTGGTTTTGCGTTTTGTCAGATGTTTGCGCGCAGGATCGATTCCGGCAACGGCTCACCCCGCTCCACACTGGCCGCAACAGCCGCGATCAACTCATCCAGTTCGTAGCCTTGCGCCTTGAGCCACGCCTGATCGTAATAGGTAGTCGCATACCGCTCGCCCCCATCACACAGGATGGCCACGATCGACCCCGACTCCCCCGCCGCTTTCATCTGCTGCGCCGCCATCAGAGCGCCAATCAGGTTGGTCCCGCTGGAACCCCCGACCCGCCGCCCTAGGCGCTCAGCCAGGTAATGCATGGCCGCCAGCGACAAGGCATCCGGCACTTTGACCATGGCATCAATCACGTTCGGCAAAAACGACGCTTCCACCCGTGGCCGGCCGATGCCTTCAATGCGCGAGCCGCAGTCCAGGCGCAGGCTGGCGTCGCCGGTTTGGTAGAAGTCGAAGAACACCGACTGCTCGGCATCGGCACACAGCACACGGGTGCAATGCTGGCGATAGCGCACATAGCGGCCCAAGGTCGCAGTGGTACCGCCGGTGCCGGGGCTGGAAATCAGCCAGCTCGGCTCGGGGTAATGCTCGAAGCGCATCTGCTGGAAAATCGACTCGGCGATGTTGTTGTTTGCCCGCCAGTCGGTAGCGCGTTCGGCGTAGGTGAACTGGTCCATGAAGTGCCCGCCACTTTCCGTCGCCAGGCGTTCGGACTCGGCGTAGATCTGCGTCGGATCTTTCACCAAGTGGCTCTTGCCACCGTAGAAGGCGATCTGATCAATCTTCGCCTGAGACGTCGTGGCCGGCATGACCGCGATAAACGGCAGGCCCAGCAAACGTGCAAAGTACGCCTCCGAAACCGCCGTCGAACCGCTGGACGCCTCGATCACCGGCGCCCCCGGCTTGAGCCAGCCGTTACACAAGGCATACAGAAACAACGACCGCGCCAGCCGATGTTTCAGGCTGCCGGTAGGGTGGCTGGACTCATCCTTGAAATACAACTCGATACCCGGCAACCCTGGCAATGGCAAAGGGATCAGGTGCGTGTCGGCGCTACGCTGGAAGTCCGCTTCAATAATGCGAATGGCTTCGCGGGCCCAGGTACGGTGGTCGTTCATAAAGTGAGTCTCTGAAGATTTCAGCCCCGATTTTAGGGGGTTTCCTACGCTGCACACAGATACAGTGAGGTCGCAAATAGGCACACAATTGCTAGGCTTTGGCGCAACGCCCTCTCTGACCATCGCTTATAACAAATAAGAATATAACTTTTGTTTTAACAACTAACGGTACGGGTTAGGGTACCCACCTATTGAACTTGGATTGGAGAGCGTCCCTTGCCTCTGCGTAGCACTTTCACCCGTTTCTTCCAGCTGGAAGCCGCCAGCGGTCTGTTGTTGATCGCCGCTGCCGCCTTGGCGCTGATCATCAACAACTCGCCGTTGGCGCACCTCTACAGCGCCTTTCTTGACGTACCGGTAGTGGCTCAAATTGGCGCAGTCAAAATCGCCAAACCCGCCCTGCTATGGATCAACGACGGCCTGATGGCTTTGTTCTTCCTGCTGATCGGCCTTGAGGTCAAGCGCGAGCTGCTTGATGGCCACCTGTCCAAGCCCTCGCAAGTGGTCTTGCCCGGCGCGGCAGCGATTGGCGGCATGGTGGTGCCAGCCCTGATCTATTGGGCGATCAACAAGGACTACCCTGCCGCACTGTCAGGCTGGGCAATTCCCATGGCCACCGACATCGCATTTGCGCTGGGCGTGTTGGCCTTGCTCGGCAAGCGCGTGCCGGTGTCGCTGAAGCTGTTCCTGATGACCCTCGCGATCATTGACGACCTCGGCGCGATCATCGTGATTGCCGTGTTCTATTCCAGCGACCTGTCAGGCGCCGCCCTGGCCGGTGCGGGTGCGTGTTTAATTGCCTTGATCGCGATGAACCGACTGGGCGTCATCAAGCTTGGGCCGTACCTGATCATCGGCCTGATCCTGTGGGTGTGCGTGCTTAAAAGTGGTGTACACGCCACCCTGGCCGGCGTGACCCTGGCGTTCTGCATCCCGCTGCGCACCAAGAATGCCGAGCCATCGCCGTTGCTCACCCTCGAACACGCCCTGCACCCGTGGGTGGCCTACGGCATCCTGCCGTTGTTCGCCTTTGCCAACGCCGGCGTGTCCCTGACCGGCGTCAGCCTCGACAGCTTCACCCACCACGTGCCCATGGGCATCGCCGCCGGCCTGCTGATCGGCAAGACCATCGGCGTGTTCGGCCTCACTTGGCTCGCCGTCAAAACCGGCCTGTCCGCACTGCCGAGCGGCGCCAATTGGGGCCAGGTGTTCGGTGTGGCAATCCTGTGCGGCATCGGCTTCACCATGAGCCTGTTCGTCGGCTCACTGGCGTTCGTACCGGGCGCCAGCGAGTTTGCCGGTGAAGACCGCATGGGCATTCTGACCGGGTCGATCCTGGCGGCGTGTATCGGGTATGCGGTGACAGCAATGGCGAGTCGCAAGAAAGCTTGAGTCCCCTTAAGCACCTCTAAAACCCCTTCCGGGCAACCGGTTGGGGTTTTTCTTTTTCCGCCGCTCAGGTTTCATGATTGCCCACCTAAAGACTTCCCCCCTCCCGCCGACTATCTGTTGTGGTGGCCTCACTCTCCCTGCCTGGGATACCCGCCCGACCTTGCTTCCCAACGCGTTTTCAGCCCGAGCGACAGCCCATGTTCCTGAGAAATATAAGAATCGCAGCCAGAGCCTTCATCGGCTTCGCCGCTATTGCGTCGCTGAGTGTGTTTCTCGGCCTGTTCGCGCTCAAGCAGATTGGTGAAGTCCAGTCACAGGCCGCTGACATTCAGAACAACTGGATGCAGCGCGTGCGCCTGTTGGCGCTGGCGAATGCTTCACTTGATCGTTTTCGCCTGGGGGAAATGGCGCACATCCTGTCCTCAAGCGATGCGGATATGCAGACCTACGAGGACAAATCTGCCGGGCGCTTGAAGGCGGTTAAGGAACAGATGGGTCAGTACGCAGCGCTCCTGCGTACGCCGGAGGAAAAATCACGCCTTGAGGTGTTCAACCAGAGCCTGGAGGGGTACGCGAAGAACCACACCGAGATGCTTAAACGCTCGCGCTCGGGTGACAAGGCCGGCGCCCGCGACTTTCTCAACAGCATCCGGGAAAGTTATGAGCAGATGACCAAGAACTTCGACCAGTTGATCGACCTCGCCAACAAAGGCGCTGAACAGGCTGGCCAGACATCCGAAGACGCTTACCGACACGCGGTAAACGGTATCGCGATCGTTATCCTGCTGGTGAGTGCCGGCACCGTTCTGGTGGCGTGGCTGCTGACCCGCAGCATTACCGGGCCGATCATTGAAGCGGTGCACGTGGCCGAAACGATTGCCAAGGGCGACTTGACCCAGCCGATCAACCCGACGGGCAACGACGAAGCCACGCGCCTGCTCAGGGCGCAGGAAACCATGCGTAACAACCTGGTGCAGACCTTGCGGCAAATCACCGGATCGTCCAGCCAATTGGCCGCTGCGGCCGAAGAATTGAATGCCGTGACCGCTGAAGGCAGTCGGGATTTGCAACAGCAGCATGGAGAAATCGAGCAGGCGGCCACCGCTGTCACCGAGATGACCACCGCGATTGAAGAGGTTGCGCGCAATGCCGCCTCGACTTCCGACCTGTCCCAGGAGTCGCGCAGCATCGCGCTGAAAGGCCAGCAACGGATGGTCGAGGCGTTGAATTCGATCCAGGCGCTGACCCGAGGGGTTGAAGTCAGCTCCGGACAGGTCGGCGGCCTTGCCGAGCAGGCAAAAGGAATCGGCAAAGTGCTGGATGTGATCCGTACGATTGCCGAGCAAACCAACCTGTTGGCGCTCAATGCTGCCATTGAAGCCGCTCGCGCGGGTGAGGCAGGCCGGGGCTTTGCGGTGGTTGCCGACGAAGTTCGTGCCCTGGCCCATCGCACCGCTCAATCGACTCAAGAAATCGAGCAGATGATCGGCAGCATTCAGGCCAACACCGCCAGCACCGTCAACACCATGCTCGACAGCAGCACCATGACTCGGCAAACCCTGGGGTTGGCCGAACTGGCTCAGCAAGCGCTGGCAGATATTCTGGCGGCCAACGATGAGATCAATGACCGCAACCTGGTGATTACCACGGCGGCGGCTGAACAAGCCGACGTTGCCCGGGCGGTGGATCGCAATTTGCTGAACATTCAGCAGTTGTCGATTCAGTCTGCCGAAGGCTCGACCCAAACGACGGTGGCGTCGCAGTCACTGGCTGGCCTGGCGCATGAGTTGAATACGATGGTGAAGCACTTTCAGGTTTGACGTGACCGTGTAAAACAAAAAAAACCCCAACCAGTCACCCGGTTGGGGTTTTGTGTTCCTACAACTAACGCTTAACGCGTAACGCGGCTGGTGCCGTTAACGGTCATGATGCGTACACGGTCGCCGATGCGGAAGATTTCGTTCTCTTCAACCGCCTGGACGTAAGCGCGCATGCTGCCGTCGTCTTCGCGAACGGTGATTTCCACGCCTTGAGTGCGGGTCAGGCCTTCTTCGGTGGCCGAGCCCAGCAGGCCGCCGGCTACAGCGCCAATCACTGCGGTGACGATGCTGCCACGACCGCCGCCGATGGCGCTGCCGCCAACGCCGCCGATAACGGCGCCAGCAGCGCCACCGATTGGGGTCTTGGTGCCTTCGATTTTCACCGGGCGCAGGGATTCGATGGTGCCCATGCGAACGGTTTGTACGCGACGTGCCTCGTCACGGGAGTACGAATCGCCGGTCAGACTCGAGGCGCAGCCACCCAACAGCAACGACAAGGTGGTAAAGCAGGCAACTAGTAATACGGACTTACGCATAGCATCAACTCCAAAGGACAGGTAATCATTAGACGCTGCGGCTTGGCGCCTGTCACGGCAAGCCAGGCAGAAAATTACTTTCATTCAGCCCTAGTACAGACTGCCATTACCAGAGAACTCGACGAATGGTAGCGCCCAGCTTGTTCCAAAAAATGTCATGGACGCGCTGATCATTATAGTCGCGCAGCAGCACACGCCCGAAGTCTCTTGAACAGGGACTTCGGTGTGGCGGGCAACATTCAGGGGAGATGACAAAAGGTGACGCTCAGGGAGCGAGACGTTCGCGCGTCCACTCGCCCGCCAGCAGACGATAGTTGAGGCGATCATGCAGGCGGCTGGCGCGGCCTTGCCAGAACTCGATGCGCTCAGGCATCAGGCGATAACCGCCCCAATGCTCGGGGCAATCGGGTTGGGTGTCGCTGAAGCGTTCTTCGGTTGCCTTGAGCAAATCGTGCAGTTCTTCGCGGTCACGGATGACTTTGCTCTGCGGAGACGCCCAGGCGCCGAGGCGGCTGCCCAGTGGTCGGACCTGATAATAAGCATCCGACTCTTCGGGCGTGACCTTGACCACCCGACCTTCGATGCGCACCTGGCGCTCAAGGGTCGGCCAGAAAAACGTCATGGCCGCGAACGGCTGTGCGGCGAGCTGTTCGCCCTTGGCGCTCTGGTAGTTGGTGAAGAAGGTAAAGCCCTGCGCATCCAGGCCTTTGAGCAACAGAATACGACAGTGCGGGCGACCGTCGCTGTCGACGGTGGCCAGCGTCATGGCATTGGCTTCCACCGGTGGCTGCTCGGTTTTCACCGCGTCGCCAAACCACTGGTGGAACAACGCAAACGGCTCGCCCGGGGCCTGGGCCTCGCTCAAACCGTCCCGAGTGTAGTCACGGCGCATATCGGCCAGTGCCTGGGTCATGCGGCTCTATCCTTCTGTTTCAACAGATCAGCTTTTTGCCTGGTCGTTTGCAGCAGGTGCGTCAGCCTTGGGTGCAGGCTTTTTCGCAGCAGGCTTGGCAGCGGCTTTTTTGGCAACAGGCTTGGCGGCGGCTTTCTTGGCCGGGGCCTTTTTCGCCGGAGCGGCTTTCTTCGCAGCCGGAGCCGGTACCGGGGCTGGCGCAGTCTGCACAGCAACCATTTCAGCAACCGGCGGTTTGCCCGAGTTGTACTTGTTCAGCAACGCCAGCATGGTGGTGCGCTGGGTGAACATGATTTCCATGCGACGGTTCAGGGCGCGGCCCTGGTTGCTGTCGTTGGCGGCACGTGGCATCAGGTCACCCATGCCGCGCAGCATCAGACGATCCTGCTTCAAGCCGCTGAGGCTGAAAATTGAAGCGATGGATTGTGCGCGCTCTCGGGTCAGGGCCTGGCTCACCGGCTCGGCACCTGTGGTGTCGACGTGACCGAGTACCAGCACGGCAGTTTTCGGGTCGCCTTCAACGGCTTTGGCGACGCGAGTAAATGGACCCAGTGTCACCGGCAGCAGCATCGCCGGGCGCTTCGGGTTGTAGGAACCGTCTACCGGAGCAATCACAACCAGCACGTTTTCGCGACGTTCAAGTTGCAGGTTGCTGTCCTTGATGGCGGCGCGCAGGCGTGGCTCGTAATCGTCCAGCCAGGCTTGAGTGATTTTAGGGTCAGGCATCGCCACGTTGGTCACGTCGACCTTGGCCAGTGGTTTAGGCTTGCTTTCGAACGGCCACCACCATTTGGCATCAGTGTCGGTCTTGGCCACGACAGGCGCGGCGTCCGGCGTGGCTGCCGGGGTCGCGGCCTGGAGGTCGGCTTTCAGGTCAGCTTTGGCATCAGCTGCCTTTTCGTCGGCGCTCTTGAAGGAGAACGGCCACCAGCTGGAACCGGTGTCCGCCTTGGCGACCGGAGCAGATGCAGCGGCGGCGGGTGCAGGCGCAGCGGCCGCTGCAGCAACCGGAGCGGCAGGCTTGGCGCCAGCGGCTGGCTTGGCGTCGGTTGGGGTCACTGCGTCCTTGGTAGCAGCCTTGTCAGATCCAAATGCCCACCAATGACCGCCTTCGGCGTCATTTTGTGGAGTTTGTGCGCAGCCGGTAATAGTGAGGCACAGCGCCAGTGCCAAGGACTTGTTCGATAACATGAGGTATCCACAAAATGAGAAAAAATCAGGGGGCCTCGACGACCCGTTAAACAGACGCTTACAGAACATTAAAGTTACAAATTTCGTTCAGCGTCTTCTTATAGTTGCCTTTGTAACAAAAAAACGTGAAACAGCAAGCTCTTTACAGACAACCGGCCAATATTCCGACCAACTTCTGCGCACGTGGGTCCATAAGTACATAAGGCCCCAGTGTATTAGTCACGAAACCAAATGCTACATCATGTTCCGGGTCGGCAAACCCTACCGAACCACCGGCGCCGGGATGCCCAAACGCACGTGGGCCAAGGCCAAACGTGGCATTCGGCAATTGCGGCTGATCCAACATGCAGCCCAGGCCGAAACGGGTCTGGGTCAATAAGGTTTTATCCGGCCCGATACTGTGTTCACGTGTCAATTGTTCGAGCATGTCGCTTTCCAGCAAACTACCGTCCAACAACCCGCTATAAAAACCCGCCAGGCTGCGCGCATTACCGTGACCATTTGCCGCTGGCTGCTGCATGCGCCGCCATTCGGGCTTATTAGTGCTGGTCAGAATAGACGGCGGGTTGGCAAATGCTCGGGTAGTCATTGCCGCAGGTTCACGCATCATTACTTGCAATAAACGTTGTGCCGCTGCATCGCCCATAGTGCCTTTACTGCGGGCTATATGGGCAACGCGATAAAACTCTTCGTCCGCCAGGCCTACGTGAAAGTCCAGGCCCAACGGCCGCGCGACCCGCGCCACAATGGATTCACCCGGCCCACGCCCGTCGGCGCGTCGCAGTAATTCACCGACCAGCCAGCCGTAGGTGATGGCCTCGTAGCCATGGCCTTCGCCCGGCGTCCACCATGGAGCCTCGGCCGCCAGGGTATCGACCATCAATTGCCAGTCATACAAGGCTTCGGTGGGCAGCATTTGGCGAATCGCCGGCAACCCGGCTTGATGGCAAAGCAAATGACGCAGAGTGATGGTTTCTTTGCCCGCTGCCGCAAACTCAGGCCAATAGTCAGCCACCGGTGCGTCGAGTTTCAACTTGCCTTCGGCGACCAATTGCAGGGCCGTGACGGCGGTGAAGGTCTTGGTGCAGGAAAACAGGTTGACGATGGTGTCGCTGTGCCAGGCTTCAGCCCCATCCTTGTCGGCAGTGCCGGCCCACAGATCGACGACGGTTTCACCGCCGATCTGAATGCACAGCCCGGCACCACGCTCCTGAGGATCATCGAACAAGGCGGCGAACGCTTCGCGCACCGCCTCGAACTGGAGCTCGTAATGACCCTGAATCTGCACCTAAGTCCCCTCAAAAAACCGCATAAAAAGTAGTCGCCATTGTTCCAGCCATTGTGGGTTTTGTGAACCCGTCAAATATGAATCAATGGCCATTTCCGGAGTGCCCACCGGCGTGTCCGGCGCCCTGCCCCGCGCCTTTGCCGTCACGCCCGGCCTTGGCGCCTTCACTTTCCCGTACTGCACCGGCCGTCTTGGCCTTTTGCGCCTCCTCTCCCAGTTGATCGACTGCCGCCAGGTTGCTTTTACGCACACTGTCAACAAACCCTTGGAAAGGTACGTCGGTGATGCCAACCAGGCCAAAGTGTCCGTTTTCGCCGTCCAGCAGACGGCCAGTCACCGGTTGGTCGAGGTACTGGAACCAATGGACGCCGACAATCGACGGCTCGGCCATGGCCTGCTTGAGAAAGTTGCCGTACGCCGCGCCGCGATCTTCTTCACGGGCCAACTGCGTCACACCGCCCCAGAACGGGCCACGGTCCGAGGAGCCGAAGTTGAATTCGGTGATCAGCACCGGTTTGTCCAGCGCGCGCAGGGCGGCGAAGTCATAGCCGTCCTGAGGTTTGAGGGTGTACATGTTGAAACTCAGCACATCGCAATACTGCGCGCAGGACGCCACGGCTTCGGGAGTGCTCACCGCATAGCGGCCACCCAGCAGCAACTGGTTGGGCGCGTGCCATTTCAGCGAGTCGGAGATGGTCTTGAAGTAGGCATCCGCGAAGGTCTTCTGGAAGTATTTGAAGTCAGCTTCGATTTCCGGGTGCTCAGGGCTCGGCATCGGCGGCTCGAAACCCGGGTCTTCCATCAGTTCCCAGCCAGACAAGTGAATGCCCCAGGCCTTCGACAGGCCGTCTTCGTTACGGTATTTGTCGCGCAGTTGCTTGAGAAACGCACGCTTGGCCGGTACGTCGGTGGTCATGCGCAGCGTGCCGTAGGCCAGGGCGTAACGGGATTTTGGATCATCACCCGGCCCCGCCCAGGCCAATTCGTTGTCGGCAAAGAAGCCGATCAGCCACGGGTCATCCCGGTGATCGCGGGCCGCAATGGCCACGGCGCGTTCAGTGGCCATGGCGAAACGCGGGTCGAACGGGTCGGGCATGCCACCCCACCAGTCGGTGCCGGTGCTGATGCTGGCGTAATCGCCGACGATCGACAGCGGCAAGGTGTACGGCACGCGGTCGGCGGTGGCCAAGCCCTCGTCGCTCCAGTTGCCCACGGTGTTGAAGCCCCAGGCTTGCAGGCGGTCAAGGGTGTGGGTCACCCAGCGCTTCTGGTCGAAACCTTCGCCGCCGTAGGTGCGCTGCAGGTTAGCGCCGTAAAAGTCGTACCAACGCCCCACGCTGAAGCCTCGGCCTTGATCGGCGCCATTTCCGCCACGGTTGTCGCCACGGCCGTAGTACTTGTCGAACGGCTCGCCCGCCTTTGGCAACGCGGCAAACATCCACTCGCGCCCCGCCACATAGGTCTGGTTATTGTCCGGGGCCACGGTGTTCACGCCCAGTGAATAGAACGGATGCCCTTGCGGCGTCACCAGATACCAGCGACCGTCACGTTTCTCGGTGCGAAAAAAGCCGCTGGCCTCAAACGCCGGGCCTTGGTTCCAGCCGCCGTATGGGTCCAGAGACGACTTGTCACGTTCAGCCAGCCAGCCCTTGAGCTGCTGTTGCTCTTTGGCGGCGGCGGCCTTGAGTTGCTCGTCGCTGCTGACTTTTTCCGGCCAGCGCGCGCGCGTGGACTGGCCATAGGCATCCACCAGTTCGCTGTAGGCAGCCTTCACGACCGGTTCAATATCCTGCACACCAAAGCGTTCCACCAGGATGCTTTGCGCGGCATTAGGCTTGATCATCGACAGCGTCACCGACGCCACTTGGCTGCGGTCGATTTCGCCGGCGCTGCTGCCCAGTAACACACGCTGGCCGCCCACGGTGATCGGCATCGGCGGGCCGGCCTTCATGCCCTGGCTTAGCGGTGAGGTGGCCTGGAGCGGGATCAAAAGGGTCTGGACAGGCCCGGCCGGCAGGTCGATTCGGCTGACCAGTGTCTTGCCGTCCGCGCTCTGCACCTTGACGTACAAGGTCAGCGCCCAGTCCATGGCACTTTGAATCCGCAGGCTCATGGCGCCTGATTGAGACCAATCCCAGGTGCCGGTTTGCGGGCTGAGCACCAGACTCGGTTCCGCCGCCGGGTTGAACGTGATGCGGCGCAGCACCTCACCTTCGGCGGTTTGTTCGGCGTTGTATTGCGGCAGGCTGGCGTCCTGAGTCGCCACCTTGACCACATCGGCAGGCCGGACGAAGTTGAACAGCGTTTGTTGCCCGGTCGGCGCAGCCATCAAGGGCGCGGCAAACAACAGGGCAAAAAGGGCGGGCAGCATGCGAATCATACGAGCAAGGTTCTCCCAAACGGCCGATGAATGGCCTGATGACGTGAAGCGTTGGCAGTGAGGTAGACCACGAAGTGGGCGAATTCGCCCACAGTGGCTTAAGAAATTTCGCGCCTGAAGGGCGGCAAGGCATTGAGGATAGCTTTGCCGTAGCGCTGAGTGACCAAACGGCGGTCAAGCAAGGTGATGGTGCCCCGGTCTTCTTCGGTACGCAGCAAGCGCCCGCAGGCCTGGACCAGCTTCAAGGATGCATCCGGTACCGAGATTTCCATAAACGGGTTACCGCCCCGCGCTTCGATCCACTCGGCCAGGGCCGCCTCGACCGGATCATCCGGCACCGAGAACGGGATCTTGGCGATCACCACGTGTTCGCAGTAGGCGCCGGGTAAATCCACACCTTCGGCAAAGCTCGCCAGCCCGAACAGCACGCTGGAATCACCGCCATCGACCCGCGCCTTGTGCTTGTTGAGGGTTTCCTGCTTGGAGAGGTTGCCCTGAATAAACACTTGCTTGCGCCAGTCGCGGTCGAGGCCGTCGAACACGTCCTGCATTTGTTTGCGCGAGGAGAACAGCACCAGTGTGCCGCGCGAGCCCTCTACCAAGGACGGCAGGTCACGGATGATCGCCGCCGTGTGCGCCGGCGCGTCCCGTGGGTCGGCCTTGAGGTCCGGCACGCGCAACACACCGGCGTCGGCGTGGTGGAACGGGCTCGGGACCACGGCGGTCACGGCTTTTTTTGGCAAGCCGGCGCGCATGCGGAAACGGTCAAAAGTGCCGAGGGCGGTCAGCGTGGCCGACGTCACCAGGCAGCCGTAGGCGACGTTCCACAGGTTACGACGGAGCATTTCTGCCGCCAGGATCGGGCTGGCGTTGACTTCGATATCAAACAGCGCACCGCTTTCCGACAGCGTCAGCCAACGTGCCATCGGCGGGTTGTCTTCCGGGTCTTCAACCGTAAACGCCGTCCACAATTCCCAGTTGCCCTGGGAGCGCGACAACAGGCTGCCGAACAGCGGATACCATTCTTCGGCCTGATTGCTGGCGATACCGATGTTGACCTCGCCGTCCATGCCTTCTTTAAGCAGGTCGGTGAGACGGGTGAACAGGTCCGTCAGGCGCGAAAAGCCTTTCTTCAGCTCAATGCCCATTTCGCGCATGTGCTCGGGGATCAACCCGCCGACGAACCGATGACGCGGCCGCTCGCGGCCTTCCACGTCTTCGCCAGGCTTGAAGTCGGCAACCTGCTCACAGGCACTGAACATGAATTGCTGCTGGGTCTTGATCTCCCGCGCCAGCTCCGGCACTTGCTCGATCAGCTTGCCGAGGTCGCCGGGCAGCGGGTGTTGGGCCAGCAACTTGGTGAGGTTCTTCGCAGTGGTTTCCAGCCAGTCGGCCGTGGAGCGCAAGCGGGTGTAATGGGCAAAGTGGCCGATGGCTTTATCGGGCAGGTGATGGCCTTCGTCGAACACATACAGGGTGTCGCGAGGGTCGGGCAGCACAGCGCCGCCGCCCAGCGCCAGGTCGGCCAGGACCATGTCGTGGTTGGTCACAATGACGTCAACCTTGCCCATGCCTTCGCGGGCCTTGTAGAAGGCGCACTGGCCGAAGTTGGGGCAATGGCGGTTGGTGCACTGGCTGTGGTCGGTGGTCAGGCGCGCCCAGTCGGCATCTTCCAGGGCGGTAGGCCAACTGTCGCGGTCACCGTCCCATTTATTGCCGGCGAGTTTTTCAATCATGCTGGTAAACAGCTTCTGGCTGACCTCATCGACTTCGATCTTGAAGCCTTCTTCTTCGAACAGCGATGCAGTGGCGGTTTGCGCGTGGCCCTCCTGCAACAACACGTCGAGTTTGGACAGGCACATGTAGCGGCCACGGCCCTTGGCCAGGGCGAACGTGAAGTTCAAGCCGCTGTTGCGCATCAGGTCGGGCAAGTCTTTGTAGACGATCTGCTCTTGCAGGGCCACGGTGGCGGTGGCGATTACCAGGCGTTTGCCGGCGGCCTTGGCCGTAGGAATGGCGGCGATGCTGTAGGCCACGGTTTTACCCGTACCGGTGCCGGCTTCAACCGCCACGATCGCGGGGTCGCCACTACGCCGGCCTTCGTCGTCGGTGTCGATATCCCCGAGGACCTTGGCCACTTCGGCAATCATCAGGCGTTGGCCGTAGCGCGGTTTCAGGCTTTTGGCCTCGAGAAAACGCGAATAGGCGCCCTGGATCGTGGTTTTGAGTTCAGTGCTGATCATGGATAGTCGGGCGCTAAAAACGCTGGATAAATTTTCAGTGGTTCGGTTCGGCGGCTATCATAACCCGCTAATGAATCCCGCGCAGAACGGAGTACCGCAATGACCGTGTTTAGCGTCGTTTACACCCTGCATGTATTGGCCGCCCTGATCTGGGTCGGCGGCATGTTTTTCGCCTGGATGATCCTGCGCCCCGCCGCAGTGGCGGCACTTGAGGGCCCTGCCCGGCTTAAACTGTGGGCGAATGTGTTTCAACGTTTTTTCGTGTGGGTCTGGGTGGCGGTGCTGGTGTTGCCGATCAGTGGCGTCGGCCTGCTGCAGTTGCGTTTCAGCGGGTTTGAGACCGCGCCACGTTATGTGCAGGTGATGATGGGGTTGTATGTGGTGATGACGGCGCTGTTTATCCGTATCCAGGCGCTGAAATTCCCGGAATTACGCGCGGCGGTGGCGGCTGAGAATTGGCCAGCGGGTGCGGCGGTGCTGGGGCAGATTCGCAAGTTGGTGGGGATTAATCTGATCGTGGGGTTGTTGGTGATTGCAATCGCTTCGGCTCGGCCGATGTTCTGACGGCGGCTGGGCTTAATGGGTTCAGAGCTGGCTTGTTGTGGTGAGCTGCCTTCTTGTTGTGGCGAGCGGGCTTGCCCCGCGTTGGGCTGCGTAGCAGCCCTATCAAGATCACCGCGCATCGTCCGGTAATCCGATGTGGCTGGTTTTGGGGCTGCTACGCAGCCCAACGCGGGGCAAGCCCGCTCGCCACAACAAGCCCGCTTGTCACAAGCGCTGGATGGTCACACTACCCGCAGGCCCCGCAGGCCCAGGCTGCCCTTCCAATCCGGCCCGGCCCTTCTCGCCACCATCGGCGCGATACACCACACAGCCCTTGGACTTCCCGCCTTTACCCGGCTTGCCCGCCGTACCGGCCAAACCACCGGCGCCGCCATCGACCCACACCTTGATCTGCTCAGCCGGAAAGCTCTGCGGCAGCTCGACGCGCACTTGCGCACCCGCCGCGCCAGGCAGGCCGTCGCCGCCGTTGTCACCATTCGCGCCACGCCCCGCCGAACCCCAGGTGCAACCCGGGTCAACGCCGTTGGCGCCATCCAGCCCCGAATAGCCCTGGGCTCCGGCGCCGCCACGGGCATCCACCGACAGTTCTTCGGCGGTCAGGTCGTTGATCCGCAGGGTCAGGTCACGCCCAGCCTTGGCTGGACGCTCGTGGGTGCCGGGAGCGCCGCGTGAGGTGATCTGGCTGCCATGTTCCAGTTGCGCCTGGCGCACCTGCAATTGCAGCCCGGTAGTGCCGGGGGCGATGGCGATACGCGCTTCGCGGCCCAGGTGCAGTTGGTCCACGCTGACCTGAGTGATGGTCGCCGGAATCAACAGCGTGCCGTAGTCCGCCACGTCCAGGCGTTCCAGTTGCAACACACTGGTGCTGCTCGGCAGGCGCATCAAAGAATTGGTTTCAACGCTGACGCTTTGCGCCAGGGCGATGGGGCTGACCAACAGGGCCAACAGAAAAACCTTACGCATGATTGGCCTCCTTGTTTGTTTCATTAACCGCTGCAGGCGCCGACAGGCTCCGCACATGGAACATACCCACCAGCAGGATCTGCAAGCGGTCACGCCAGGGGTGGGCACGGTGTTTCAGGCTGCTGTTGAACAACAGCAACTCTAAAATGTGGGTGAGGAACAGCAGACTGCCGGCCAGACTGACCAACAGGTGGAACGGGTTAACCAGTGGCTGCAACAGATTCACCACCACCAAGAGCCAAAACAGCAACGTTACAAACTTCCCGAGCCCCCAAAACACCTTCATCCCGCTTGCCCCTGCCTATTATTCTTTTGGCGCACAGTACCGACTTCTGCAGGCGATTTGCCAGTGAAGGATGAAAAAACTTGATGAAGGGAGGCTTGCCCGCACTTAGCGTCAGCGGTTGATCGGGATGTCCACGCGGCGGTTCAACCCACATCAGCCGTTTTGTTGCTTGACCAACGGTGCTGCAAGGCACGCGGGTGCTGGAGTAAAGGCGGCTCTTTTCATCTGGGCCAGCACCCCGGATCCATTAGGGATCGCCGTAGCCGCAGGACTTTTCGCTGTCGTCCGCTCTAGGCCCGCAGGCTCAGCCGCGCTAGTCTCTACGGTCATGATGTGAGGATTTGCGATGAGCGCTGGTATTTCTTCCCGTACACCCCAGCAAGCCCTGGCGGCTTTGCTCGACCTGCACCAGCCAAAGCGTCTGCTGCTGTTGGGCGCCAGCCAGTTTCCGGCGCTGGAGGCGTTTCAAGCCGAACACCCGGACACCGTTGTCGCCATCGCCGCGCCCGGGCCACTGCCTGAAGCATTGGCAGCGCAGCGTTTTGACCTGGCGCTGGTGGTCGATTGCCTGGAGCACCTGTCCAAACCGCAAGGCCTGACTCTGCTCGGTGGCATCCGCAACCTGAATGCCAGCCGCATTGCGGTGCTGGCCGACCTGCACGTCTGTGGCTGGAAGGACACCGACTTCTTCTCCCTGGCCCTGCAAGCCAGCGAACGTTTCCAGCGTGATGATCAGGTGCTGACGCTGTTTACCTATGATCTGCTTGACTATAAACAAGTGCCGGATTGGCTTAACGCCCGCTTCTGGGCCAACCCGCAAAACTTCGGAAAGTATTGGTGGTAACCCGATGAGTACATCCATTTGCCCCTGCGGCAGTGGCAACCTGCTGGATGCCTGCTGCGGCCATTATCACTCCGGCCATCCGGCGCCCTGCGCCAGCGCATTGATGCGCTCGCGCTACAGCGCCTATGTGCTGGGCCTGGTGGACTATCTGGTGGCGACCACGCTGCCGGCGCAACAGGCCGGCCTGGACCGCGACGCCATCGGCGCCTGGAGTGCCCAAAGCACCTGGTTGGGGCTTGAGGTAGAAAGCAGCGAGGTGTTCGGCGGCCAGCCCGAACATGCCTTCGTCACCTTTACCGCGCGCTGGCACGACAGCACCGGCGAACACAGCCACCGTGAGCAGTCTTCTTTCGTACAGAACGATGGGCGCTGGTACTTCATCGATCCGACAGTTGAGGTGAAGGTCGGGCGCAATGATGTATGTTTGTGCGGCAGCGGGCAGAAGTTCAAGAAGTGCTGTTCCAGCTACCTCTAATAATGACAAGAAAGGAAAAACGCCATGCTTCGGATGTACCTCTTGATGCTGGCGTTGACCCTGGGCCTGACAGGTTGCGCCTCCTGGTTTGAAGACGATTCCCCGCCGCCCCATGTGTCGCTGGTGAAAGTTGAAGTGGTGCGCGCCAAGTTGCTCGAGCAAAAATTCAAACTGTACTTTCGCGTGGACAACCGCGACGACGCCGACCTGACCGTGCGCGGCCTGATCTATAAGGTCAGGCTGGGCAGTTTTGTGCTGACCGAAGGCGAGTCCAACGAATGGCTGACCGTGCCGCCGCGTGGCCACGCTTTTTTCCGGGTGTCAGTGCGCACCAACCTGTGGCCGCAGATACGCGACGTGGTGCAGATGCTGAAAAATCCCGACAAGCCTGTGCCGTATCGTCTGGAGGGCGAGTTGAAAACCGGATTATTCATCGGTAATGACGTGCAGGTGGCTCACAATGGCGAGATAATCCCCGGCGATTTTATTCCGGAGCGACATCGATGACTCAGCAACCCCATGTTCATGGCCCTGACTGCAACCACGATCATGATCACCATGATCATGACCACGGCCATGTCCACGGCCCGAACTGCGGCCACGCTCACCAGGAGCCGGTGCGCAACGCTCTGAAAGACGTTGGCCGCAACGACCCGTGCCCGTGCGGCAGCGAGAAGAAATTCAAGAAGTGCCACGGGGCGTAATGCCCTGATGCAGTGAGTGTGGGAGCTGGCTTGCTGTGGCGAGCCGGCTCCCACATTGGATTGCATTTCAAATCAGAGCCTGCGTTGAAACACCAGCTCCACCTCAAGCCCCCCATCTTCGCGATTCTTCAAGCTCAACCGCCCTTCGTGCGCCCGCGCAATGGTGTGCGCAATGCTCAGCCCCAATCCATACCCGCCCGTTTCCGAGTTGCGTGAGCCTTCCACCCGGTAAAACGGCTCCATCACCTGTTCCAGCTGTTCCTGTGGAATGCCGGGCCCACGGTCGCTGATCACAATGGTCAAACTCTGTGCCTGGTCCTCAACCCGTACGACCACCTCACAGCCATAGCGCACCGCATTTTCCAGCAGGTTCTGCACACACCGCTTGAGGCTGCGCGCGTACCCCGGCAACGGCTGCCCCACGCGGCCAATGATGCTCACGCGCTCACCCACATCCTCCAGGTCCGCCTGCAAACTTTGCAGCAAGGCATTGATGTCAATGTTCTGCCGCGTCTCATTGATCTCACCACTGCTGACGAAATCCAGGGTGCTGGAGACCATGTGTTCCATTTCCTCCAGGTCACTGCGAAAACGCTCCTTGGTGCGGTTGTCTTCGAGCATTTCGGTACGCAGGCGCAGGCGTGTGATCGGTGAGCGCAGGTCGTGGGAAATCGCCGCGAGAAACCGCGTGCGCTCGGCGATATTGGCAATCAGCCGTTGCTGCATCGCGTTAAATGCCTGGGCAGCGCGGCGTACTTCCGTCGGGCCATCCACCGACAACGGCGGGTGCTGGATATCCCGGCCCAAGGCTTCGGCGGCTTTGGCCAACGCATTCAGCGGGCGAATCGCCAGGCGTACCGCCACCAGGGCGATCACCACCAGCACCAGCACCCGCAGCAAATAGATACGCATCACGTAGTCAAACACCAGATCCAGCGGCGAGGTGCTGGTCCAGCCCTGCTCCTCACGGGCGTCGACCTGCAACCAGCGCCCATCGGGCAAGCGCAGGTCGATCAAGAATTGACCCACCACCGGCCTGGAACCGAGCAAGGTCGAGAGGCCAGCGGTTTGCCCTTCGCCGTCAACCAGGGACAGGCGCACTAACCTAAGGGTTTGCGCATAACCGGTTTTCTCCGACAGCACCTGCGTGATCAGCCGCTCGGTGGGCCGGTCACTGTCAGTCAGCGTACTGGGCGTGCTGCTCGCATGGTCGCTCACGGTCAGCTGGAAATGCGGCGTATTGAGCAGTTTGATCAATTGATCGGCCTGCTGCGGATCGCTGTGCACCAGGCGCACCACGTCCGCCAGCCGGGTGGCGATCAGCCGTGCGGGAATTTCCAGTACCTGACCATGGCGTCGGTCATACCAAATACTGCTGGTCAGCGCCTGGGCCGCGAGCATGCCGCTGACCAGAATCAGCACCAGCCGCCCGAACAGCGAACGCGGCAGCAATCTCAAGACCCAAGCACCACGTCGTCGGCAGTGAGCATATAGCCCTCGTTGCGCACGGTTTTGATCAAGCCCGCAGGCAGTTGCGAGCGCAGACGGCTGACGCACACGTCGATGGAGCGGTCGAACGGCGTGCTGTCCTTGTCGAACACATGGTTGAGCAGAAAGTCGCGGTTCAGCGGGCGATTGGGGTGCTGCAACAACAGGCGCAGCACGCGGTAATCCGAGTTGCCGAGGCTGACGACCACGCCGTCCGGCGTGAGTAATTGCCGCGCCCGAGTGTCGAGTTGCCAGCCAGCGAAGTGGATGCTCGGCGCCTCGTCCAGCCGCGCACGGTCGGGGAAGCTCTGCACCCGGCGCAACACCACCTTGATCCGCACCAGCAACTCGCGCGGGTCGAACGGTTTGGGCAGGTAATCGTCGGCACCGATTTCCAGGCCGACGATGCGGTCAATCAGCGAGCCCTTGGCGGTGAGCATCACCACCGGCGTGTTGGAGCTCACGCGCAGTTCGCGGCACAGGCTCAGGCCGTCTTCACCGGGCAGCATCAGGTCGAGCACGATCAAATCGATGACGTTCAGCGCCAGTCGACGGCGCATTTCCTTGCCGTCGCTGGCAGTGGACACCTGAAAACCGGCGTCGCTGAGGTAGTCGCAGAGCAGTTGGCGGATTTGCGGGTCGTCATCGACGATCAGCAAGTGGTCTTGTTTGGCCATAGGCGGTCAATCCGAAAACTCAAAACGCAGGATCTAGCCGAAGATTCAGCCAGCAGTGGGTGCAAATGTAATGGAATGTTGTGGGAAACCATAATCGCGCATCAGCGATACAAAACCGGGGTATGACGGGGGAAATCGCTCTTTAGACTACGGGCCTGAATGAGAGTAATTGTAATTTAGACTCGGACCTCTGCTCATGTCATCGCGCATTTACGTGTCCTTCGGCGTGGCCGCGCAATACAAGGTGAACACGGCCACCACGCTCTATTACAGCCAGATCGGTTCTTGCCTCGACGGCTTCCAGCTCTACGGCATTCAAGGCGCCGGGGGCCCCCTCACGGCCAGTGTCGATTATGAATGCTGATTTCCCCTTACCCGGAGTCCTTTCCATGCTCAAACCCCGCCACCTGCTCAAGCTCGGTGTGCTGTTCGCCGCCCTGCTTCTGGGCCACGCCGAAACCGCCGCCGCCCATGAAGTCACCGACGTGCTGGGCCGCAAGGTCGAGGTGAAGGACGACGTCAAACGCGTGGTGCTGGGCGAAGGCCGCCTGATTTCTGCATTTGCGCTGCTCGACAAAGACGCGCCGTTCCAGCGCATCGTCGGCTGGCAGAACGATTTGAAGCTGCTGGACCCGCACACCTACAACGCCTACGTGGCGAAATTTCCCACGGTCAAAGACATCCCGCTGATCGGGCAAGCGTCGGAACAAAGCGTCAGCGCCGAGGAAATTCTCTCGCTCAAACCTGACCTCGCTGTGTTCAGCATTTCCGGCCACGGCCCGACCGAACACAGCCCGGTGGCCGACGTTCTGGCCAAAGCGGGCATCCCGGTGCTGTTCGTCGACTTCCGTATCAACCCGGTGCAAGGCACCCACACCAGCATGCAGGCGCTGGGTGAAGCGTTGGGCCGTGAAACCCAGGCCAAGGCATTTCTGGATTTCTATGACCAGCACGTCAAGGCCATCACCGACGCCGTCGCCACGCTGCCAGCCGGCCCGCGACCGAGCGTGTTCCTGGAACTGCTGGCCGGTGCCTGGCAGGCGCCGGGGCACACCACTGGCAAAAGCGGCATGGGTGAAGTGATCAAGCTGGTCGGCGGGCGCAATATCGCCGCCGACGTGGTGCCGGGCGCGCTGGGGGATATCAGCGTCGAGTACGCGCTGAAGGCTGATCCGGATGTGTACGTGGCCACCGGCAACCACAAACCGGGATTGATTCTGGGCGCAGGCGTGAGCACCGATGAAGCGCGCGAGGCGTTCGACCGGGTGCTGGCGCGTCCTGAATTCGCCAACCTTCGCGCGATCCGTGAGGGCAATTCCCACGGCCTGTGGCATGACTTCTACAACTCGCCGTACAACCTGCTGGCGATTGAAGCGCTGGCCAAATGGGTGCACCCGGCGCTGTTCGCCAAGCTCGATCCGCAGGCGACGATGGAGCAGATCAACCGTCAGTTCCTCGGCATGCCGCTGCAGGGTGCCTACTGGATCGACGCCAAAACCAAGTAACGCCCATCTCCCTGCAGGAATGCAGTCAGTGTGGGAGCTGGCTTGCCTGCGATTGCGCAGTGTCAGTCGCCCTTTCAGTGATTGACACTGCGCAATCGCAGGCAAGCCAGCTCCCACATTGAACGTGTTCCTCCAGGGATTTCATTGTGCTCAAGAATGCGAATCCAATGACCACTCAAACCCTCGACCTCGCCAGCGCCACTCACGGCTATCGCCGTCTGCTCGCGCGGCGTGCCTGGCTGCTGGCGTTGCTCGGCGCCGCGCTGGTCTGCGCCATTCTGGTGGACCTCGCCAGCGGCCCGTCCGGCATGGGCCTGCTGGCTCTGCTCGACGGCATTCTGCACCCGTCACACCTGAGCGCCACCGACCAGGTGATTATCTGGAACGTGCGCCTGCCTTACGCCCTGATGGCGGTGCTGGTGGGCTGCGCACTGTCGCTGGCCGGGGCCGAGATGCAGGCGATTTTGAACAACCCGCTGGCCAGCCCGTTTACCCTCGGTGTGTCGTCGGCGGCCGCATTGGGCGCGTCACTGGTGATCGTATTTCCGGTGACCACACTGTGGGTGTCAGCCAACACGGCAATCTCTCTCTCGGCGTTTATCTTCGCCGCCGCCTCGGTATTTCTGCTGCAGGCCATGTCGCGCCTGCGCGGTGCCGGGGTCGAAAGCCTGGTGTTGTTCGGCATTGCCTTGGTGTTCAGTTGCAACGCCGTAGTGGCCTTGTTGCAGTTGGTCGCCACTGAAGACGTGCTGCAACAATTGGTGTTCTGGACCCTGGGCAGCGTGACCCGAGCCAACTGGGACAAGCTCGGCATTCTCGCCTTCGTGGTCGCGGTGGTGATGCCGTTTTCCTTCGCCGCCGCCCCGCGCCTGACCCTGCTGCGCATGGGTGAAGACCGTGCGCAAAGCTTCGGCGTAGATGTGAAGCGCCTGCGGTTTTTCTCGTTGCTGCGCATCAGCCTGTTGTCGGCCACCGCCGTGGCGTTTGTGGGAACCATCGGCTTTATCGGCCTGGTGGGTCCGCATATCGCGCGGATTCTGGTGGGCGAAGACCAACGCTTCCTGTTGCCGGCCAGCGCCTTGACCGGCGCGTTGCTGCTGTCGCTGTCGTCGATCGCCAGCAAGCTGATCATGCCCGGCGTGATCGTGCCGGTGGGCATCGTCACCGCCCTGGTAGGCGTGCCGATTTTCGTGGCGTTGGTGTTCAAGCGCGGGAGGCAGTTATGAGTACGGGCTTATCGGTTCACAACGCCAGCGTCAGTTATGGGCGGCGGCAGATTGTGCATGACCTGACCCTGCCCACCCTGCCCCACGGCAGCCTGACTGCGTTGATCGGCCCCAACGGCGCCGGTAAATCCACCCTGCTGCGTGCCGTGGCCGGGCTGGAAAAGATGACAGGCGTTGTGCGATTGGGGCACCTCGACCTGTCGGCCATGTCCGTCGGCGAGCGTGCGCGGCGCGTCACTTACATGCCGCAAAACCTGCCGCCGGGGTTGAGCCTGAGTGTGATGGAAAGTGTGATCGCCGCCTTGCGCGTGGCAGAGGTAGAAGGCATCCCGCTGTCCGGCGACGCCTGCCTGCGCGAAGCGTTCGAGGCGTTGCAGCGCATCGGCATCGCGCATTTGGCCGACCAGCTGTTAAGCACCTTGTCCGGCGGCCAACGCCAACTGGTCAGCCTCGCCCAACTCATCGCGCGCCGGCCACAGGTCATGTTGCTCGACGAGCCCACCAGCGCCCTCGACCTCAACTACCAGTTGAAAGTCATGGACTGCGTGCGCGGGCTGGTGCGCGAGCACAACCTGATCGCCGTGGTGGTGCTGCACGACATCAACCTCGCCGCGCGTTTTGCCGACCATATCGCCGTGCTGCGTGAAGGCCGCTTGTACGCCAGCGGTACGGCGGATGACGTGCTCGACCCGGCGCTGTTTGCCGAGGTGTATGGCGTGCAGGTGCGCATCGAGCGCTGCTCCCGGCAGTCGTTGCAGGTGCTGGTGGACGGTGCGGTGTGAATGGCGTCTAAGGGTATGCCCAAATGTTTGATTGAATTTTCGTCAATGGAACATTACCTATACCTACAGGCATTCGCTCAAGCATCACCACTTTTGGAGAGCTTCATGATCGACTTGTATTACTGGACCACCCCCAACGGTCACAAAGTATCGCTGTTCCTGGAAGAAGCCGGCCTGCCCTACGAGGTACACCCGATCAACATCGGCCAGGGCGACCAATTCAAGCCGGACTTCCTGAAGATCGCTCCCAACAACCGCATTCCGGCCATCGTCGATCACAACCCGACCGACGGCGGCGCGCCGATTTCGCTGTTCGAGTCCGGCGCCATCCTGTTGTACCTCGCGGAAAAAACCGGCCAGTTCATCCCCAAAGACCTGCGCGGTCGCCAGGAAGCCCTGCAATGGCTGTTCTGGCAAATGGGCGGGCTGGGCCCGATGGCGGGGCAAAATCACCACTTCAGCCAGTTCGCACCGGAGAAAATCCCCTACGCGATCAAGCGCTATGTGGAAGAAACCGCACGGTTGTATGGCGTGCTCGACCGCCGCCTGGCGGGCCGTCCGTTCGTGGCAGGCGAGGACTACAGCATTGCCGACATGGCCATTTACCCGTGGATTGTTTCCCACAAATGGCAGAGCCAGCGCCTGGAAGATTTCCCACACGTGCAGCGCTGGTTCAACAGCATCGAGGAACGGCCGGCAACTGTTCGGGCCTATGAACTGGTACAAAAAATAAACCCGCCCAAGGCCTGACCTTTGTAGGGGCGGCTTGTGTGGGAGCTGGCTTGCCTGCGATAGCATCACCGCGGTTTCACTGCAAACCGAGGTGCCTGCATCGCAGGCAAGCCAGCTCCCACACAAGCCAGCACACATTGATCGGCGCCCGGCTCAAAATTACCCAAACTCCTGCTTGCGTCGTTTCGCCGCGCTCACTAACGTAGCGCCTTTAATGACGCTACCCCCCGCAGGAGCTTTGCCATGGCCTCGCCAGCCCTCTCACATTTTCTTCCCCGGTTCGGCGTTGCCGCGGCAGTGGCCAGTGCGTTAAGCCTGGCCGGTTGCCAGCTCCAGAGCACCCAGGACACCCTGACACCGGTCGCCGGTGTACAGCCGATCAAAGGCCTGGCACAGAATGTGTCGGTGCGCCGCAATGCCCAGGGCATGCCGTTGATCGAAAGCAACACCTTCCATGACGCGCTGTTCAGCCTCGGCTATGTGCACGCCAGCGATCGCATCACCCAGATGGTCACCTTGCGCCTGCTGGCTCAGGGCCGTCTGGCCGAAATGTCCGGGCCTGAAGTGCTCGATGTCGACCGCTTCATGCGCGCGGTCAACCTGAAAAAAAGCGCCGGCGAGCTGTATAACGCCTCGTCGCCGCGCCTCAAGCGCTTCTTTGAAGTGTATGCCCGCGGCGTCAACGCCTACCTGTTCCGCTACCGCGACAAGCTGCCGCCAGACCTGGCCCAGACCGGCTACAAGCCCGAGTACTGGAAGCCGGAAGATTCGGCGCTGTTGTTCTGCCTGCTGAATTTCAGTGAGTCGAGCAATTTGCAGGAAGAACTGTCGTCGCTGGTGCTGGCGCAGAAAGTCGGCGTCGACAAACTCGCCTGGCTCACCCCAAGCGCGCCGGATGAGCCGATCCCGCTGGATGAAACCGAAAAGCTCAAGGGCGTGAACCTCGGCCAGATCACCGGCCTCGCCGGGTTGGAAGCGGTCGGCCAGCAACTGAACAGCCTCAACGCACTGGCCGTCACCACGTCGAGCAACTGGGCCATCGGCCCGCAACGCGCCCGCAGCGGCAAAAGCCTGTTGGCCGGCGACCTTGCAGCCGCGCCGCAAGCGCCGTCACCGTGGAACTACGTGCAGATTCGCGCCCCGAAATACCAGGCCGTCGGCGCCTCGATTGCCGGCTTGCCGACGCTGTTGTCTGGTTTCAACGGCAAAGTCGCGTGGAGCATGAGTTCGGTCAAGGGCGACACCCAGGACCTGTTCCTGGAAAAGGTCAAACGCCAGGGCAGCGCGCTGTACTACGAGAACAACGGAAAATGGCTACCGGCGTTGGTGCGTAACGAAACCTTCATCGTCAAAGGTCAGCGGCCACTTCGCGAAGTGGTGTACGAAACCCGTCACGGCGCCCTGCTTAATAGCAGCCAGGCGCTGACCAGCGGTTTCGGCCTGGCCTTGCAAACCGCTGATTTTAAAGACGACAAGAGCCTGGACGCCTTCTTCGACCTGTCCCGCGCACAAAACGCCGGCAAGGCCTCGGATGCGACCCGCGAAATTCGCGCCATCGCGCTGAACATGATTTTCGCCGACGCCACCAATATCGGCTGGCAAGTCACCGGCCGTTTCCCCAACCGCCGTGAAGGCGAAGGCCTGCTGCCCTCGCCCGGTTGGGACGCGCGTTTTGACTGGGACGGTTACGCCGACGCGATGCTGCACCCGTATGACCAGGACCCGGCCCAAGGCTGGATCGGCACCGCCAACCAGCGCACCGCGCCGCGCGGCTACGGCATGCAATTGTCCAACTCCTGGGACGCACCGGAACGCAGCGAGCGCCTGGCGCAACTGGCAAATGCCGGCAAGCACGACAGCCGCAGCATGATCGCCATGCAGTACGACCAGACCACAACATTTGCCGCCAAACTCAAAACCATGTTCCAGGCGCCGGGCATGGCCCAGCCGCTGAAACAGGCGATTGATGCACTGCCGGCGCCGGAAGCGAGCAAGGCACGCGAGGCGCTGAACCGCCTGATGGCATTTGATGGTCGCCTCGCACCGACTTCTGCCGATGCGGCGATTTACGAGCTGTTCCTGCAGGAAAGCACCAAGCAGATTTTCCTCGACGAACTCGGCCCGGAAAACAGCGCGAGCTGGAAAGCGTTTATCAGCAACGCCAACCTGTCTTACTCCGCCAACGCCGACCACCTGCTGGGCCGTGAAGACAGCCCGTTCTGGGATGACGTGCGCACCGCGCAGAAAGAAGACAAACCGACCATCCTGGCCCGCAGCCTCGCCGCCGCGATCACTGCCGGCGACAGCCAGTTGGGCGCCGATCACAAGGCCTGGCAGTGGGGCAAGCTACACACCACGACCTGGAAAAACACCAGCGGCCAGGTGATTCGTGGCCCGTTTGCCAGTGGCGGCGACCACAACACCTTGAACCCGGCGCCGTATAGCTGGGGGCAAAGCTTCGACACAACCCAAGTGCCGGCGCTGCGCATGATCGTCGACTTTAGCCAGACCGAACCGATGATGGGCCAGGGCGGCATCGGCCAATCCGGCAACCCGGCCAGCCCGAATTATGCCAATGGCATCGACCCGGCGCTCAAGGCGCAATACCTGAGCTTCCCGATGCAGCCGCAGAACTTCGACAAGGCGTACGGGAAAACGCGGTTGACCCTTACGCCCGGCAAATAACCCGGTTCCTCCTGAAGGAACCGGATAAAAATGTGGGAGCTGGCTTGCCTGCGATGAGGCCGTGTCAGTCACTGATCAAGTGGCTGATGCACCGCCATCGCAGGCAAGCCAGCTCCCACATTTGATCGCATGCATTTAGATAGAACTTCTCAAGTCTCACTCCCCTCATACCTGATAAGCCCACTGCCCACGGCACGCCCATGGACCTTGTCATCGCCCGGCCCGAAGGCCTCTACTGCTCCGCCGGAGATTTCTACATCGACCCCTGGCGCCCGGTGGAACGCTCCGTCATCACCCACGCCCACGGCGACCACGCCCGCACCGGCAACACACATTACCTGGCCGCCGCCCCCGGCGAAGGCATCCTGCGCTCGCGCCTGGGCCAGGACATCAACCTGCAAACCCTGGCCTATGGCGAACAACTGGTGCACCACGGCGTCACCCTGAGTTTTCACCCCGCCGGGCACGTGCTCGGTTCGGCTCAGGTGCGCCTGGAATACAAGGGCGAAGTCTGGGTCGCGTCCGGCGACTACAAGGTCGAGCCCGATGGCACCTGTGCGCCGTTCGAGCCGGTGCGTTGCCACACCTTTATTACTGAATCGACCTTCGGCCTGCCGATCTACCGCTGGCAGCCACAGGCGCAGATTTTTGCCGGGATCAACGACTGGTGGCAGGGAAATATCGCCGCGGGGAAAGCCAGCGTGTTGTTCTGTTATTCCTTCGGCAAGGCCCAGCGCATCCTGCATGGCATCGACGCCAGCATCGGCCCGATTCTTAGCCACGGCGCAGTCGAACCCTTAAACCGTGTGTACCGCGAAGCCGGGATCTACATTCCCGAAACCCTTTACGCCGGAGACTTCAAAAAGACCGACCCGTTGCTGCGCCAAGCCCTGATCATTGCCCCACCTTCGACCGGTGGCAGCACCTGGATAAAACGCTTTGGCGACTACAGCGATGCGTTCGCCAGCGGCTGGATGCGCCTGCGCGGCACCCGCCGGCGGCGCGGTGTGGACCGGGGTTTTGTACTCTCGGACCACGCCGACTGGCCCGGCTTGTTGTGGGCCATTGAACAAACCGGTGCCGAACGCGTGATGGTGACCCACGGCTCCGTCGGCGTGCTGGTGCGCCACCTGCGGGAAAAAGGCCTGGACGCCCAAGGCTTCACCACCGAATACGGCGATGACGAAGAAGAGGCCACCGCATGAAGGCCTTCGCCGAGTTGTACGCCAACCTTGACGCCACCACGTCCAGCAATGCCAAGCTCGCGGCGCTGCAAGCCTACTTTCTACAGGCGCCGCCGGAAGATGCGGCATGGGCGGTGTACTTTTTATCCGGCGGGCGGCCCAGGCAATTAGTGCCGACGCGCCTGCTCAGGGACATGGCCACCGAAGCCTCGGGTATCGAGCCGTGGCTGTTCGAAGAGAGCTATCAGTCCGTCGGCGATCTGGCTGAGACCATTTCCCTGCTGCTTCCAGAATCTTCATACACCTCGCAAGACGGTTTGGCCGTGTGGCTGGAGGAAAAACTCCTGCCCCTGCGTGGTCTCCCGCCGCTGGAATTGGCCGACCGCTTGCCGGCGCTGTGGGCGCAACTGGATCAACCCAGCCTGATGGTGTGTATCAAGTTGATCACCGGCAGTTTTCGCGTCGGGGTGTCTAAATTGCTGGTCACCCGCGCGCTTGCCGCCATGGTCGATCTGGACAGCAAACGCGTGGCCCAGCGGCTGGTGGGCTATACCGATTTGTCCAACCGTCCTACACCTGAAGGCTATCTCAAGCTGATTGCACCCGAATCATGCGACGAACATGCGCAACGTGGCGGGCAGCCTTATCCGTTTTTTCTCGCCCATGGGCTGTCGCAACCGGTGGAGCAATTCGACGCCCTGATCGGCTCGCCCGCCGACTGGCAAGTGGAATGGAAGTGGGATGGCATTCGCGCGCAATTGGTCAAACGCGAGGGCCGGTTGTGGATCTGGTCGCGCGGCGAGGAATTGATGACCGAACGTTTCCCCGAACTCCACAGCCTGGTCAGTGGCTTGCCCGACGGCACGGTTATCGATGGCGAAATCGTAGTGTGGAAGGACGCGGTGCAACCCTTCGCCCTGCTGCAACAGCGCATTGGCCGCAAAACCCTGAGCAAAAAAGTCCTCGACGATGCGCCGGTGGCCGTCCTTGCCTACGATTTGCTGGAGCATGAGGGCGACGACTGGCGCAGCCACACACAAGCCGAACGCCGCGCCAGGCTTGAGCAAGTGATTGCGCAGTGCAACAGCCCGGTGCTGCTGCCATCCCCCTTGCTGACGGGTGAAAGCTGGGCAGACTTGGCGGCACAACGCGAAGCCTCTCGCAGCCTCGGCGTAGAAGGCATGATGCTCAAGGCCCGCGACGGTCTGTACGGCGTGGGCCGCACCAAGGACATGGGCGTGTGGTGGAAGTGGAAGGTCGACCCGTTCAGTGTTGATGCGGTGTTGATCTATGCCCAGCGCGGCCATGGCCGGCGCGCCAGCTTGTACAGCGACTACACCTTTGCGGTGTGGGATGGGCCGGTCGGCAGTGAACGCACACTGGTGCCGTTCGCCAAGGCATATTCCGGGCTGACTGACGAAGAGATGCGCAAGGTTGATGCAATTGTGCGTAAAACCACGGTGGAGAAATTCGGCCCGGTGAGCAGTGTCACGCCGAGCATGGTGTTTGAGCTGGGGTTTGAGGGGATTGCCTTGTCCAAGCGGCACAAGAGCGGGATTGCGGTGCGGTTTCCGCGGATGTTGCGGTGGCGCCAGGATAAGGCTGTTGAGGATGCGGATAATCTGGCCACGCTGCAGGACTTGCTGGCCTGACCCTCCCACCAGAACACTGCACATCCATGTGGGAGCCGGGCTTGCCCGCGATAGCGGTGGGTCAGCCAGAAAGATTCAGTTGACCTTCCGCTATCGCAGGCAAGCCAGCTCCCACACTGGAATCAACATTTGATCCAAGATGGTGCGCTGATTTTTCGATGCCCATTTTCGGGCATCTTCTACACTCAGAACTGCCTTATCCCACCTTTTAAAACGCTCATTCGGAACTATGGTGCAGAAATTGCTACTTGTGATCCGTCTGACACCGTTCAGTAACAGTCCTAAACGCGCCACAAGCGCTTATCTTGGTTTCCAGGGATTACATAATGAAAAAAGCATTGCTGACCCTTTCTGCACTGGCTCTGTGCATGGCTGCTGGCGTCGCTACAGCCAAGGAATACAAGGAATTGCGTTTTGGTGTCGATCCTTCCTACGCGCCGTTCGAATCCAAAGCCGCCGACGGCAGCCTGGTGGGTTTCGATATCGACCTGGGCAATGCGATCTGCGCTGAGCTGAAAGTGAAGTGCAAGTGGGTCGAAAGCGACTTCGACGGCATGATTCCAGGCCTCAACGCCAACAAGTTTGATGGCGTGATTTCCTCGATGACCGTGACCGCAGCCCGTGAAAAGGCGATCGATTTCTCCACCGAGCTGTTTTCCGGCCCGACTTCCCTGGTGTTCAAAAAGGGCGCGAACTTCTCCACGCCTGAGTCTCTGAAGGGCAAATCGGTTGGCTATGAGCAAGGCACCATTCAGGAAGCCTACGCCAAGGCGGTGCTGGACAAAGCCGGTGTGACCACCAAGGCCTATGCCAACCAGGACCAGGTTTACGCTGACCTGACTTCCGGCCGTCTGGACGCATCGGTGCAGGACATGCTGCAAGCCGAACTGGGCTTTTTGAAGTCGCCAGCCGGTGCAGGCTACGAAGTTGGCGCGGCCATCGATGACCCACTGCTGCCGTCCAAAACTGCGGTCGGTATCAAAAAAGGTAACAAAGAGCTGAAGGCCTTGATCGATAAAGGTATCAAAGCGTTACACGATGATGGCACCTACGCCACCATCCAGAAGAAACACTTCGGCGATCTGAACCTGTACAGCGGTAAATAACACCCTGGCGCCCACCGGTTTGCGGTGGGCGCTTTTTTATCGCCATTAGGTCCTGAATTCATGTTTGAAGATCTTTTGCAAACCCTGGGGCTGGGTGCCTTCAGCTTGAAGGGGTTCGGCCCGCTGTTGCTGCAAGGTACGTGGATGACCATAAAACTGTCGGTCGCCTCCCTTGCTGTCAGCGTTCTGCTCGGCCTGCTCGGCGCCAGCGCCAAACTGTCCGGCGTCAAACTGATCCGCATCCCCGCGCAACTCTACACCACCTTGATTCGCGGCGTGCCCGACCTGGTGCTGATGCTGCTGATTTTCTACAGCCTGCAAATCTGGCTGACCGGCTTTACCGACTTTATGGAATGGGACTACATCGAGATTGACCCTTTCAGCGCCGGGGTAATCACCTTGGGCTTCATTTACGGTGCGTATTTCACCGAGACGTTTCGCGGGGCGATTCTCGCTGTGCCGCGCGGCCAACTGGAAGCGGCGACCGCCTATGGCCTCAAACGCGGGCAGCGCTTTCGCTACGTGACCTTTCCACAGATGATGCGTTTTGCGCTGCCGGGCATCGGCAACAACTGGATGGTGATGCTCAAGGCCACCGCGCTGGTGTCGATCATCGGCCTGGCCGACCTGGTGAAAGCCGCCCAGGATGCGGGCAAAAGTACTTATCAGTTGTTCTACTTTTTGGTCATCGCCGCATTGATCTATCTGTTGATCACCAGCGCCTCCAACATCGTTCTGCGCTGGCTTGAACGCCGCTACTCCGCTGGGTCCAGGGAGGCCGTGCGATGATCGAACTTCTGCAGCAATACTGGCGGCCCTTCCTTTATAGCGATGGCCAGCACATCACCGGGCTGGCCATGACTCTGTGGCTGCTCAGCGCCTCGCTGGTGTTTGGTTTTCTGGTGTCGATTCCACTGTCCATTGCCCGCGTCTCGCGCAAGCGCTCCATACGCTGGCCGGTGCAGTTCTATACCTACCTGTTCCGTGGCACGCCGCTCTATATTCAATTACTGATCTGTTACACCGGCATCTACAGCATCGCCGCGGTGCGCGCCCAGCCGATGCTGGATGCGTTTTTTCGCGATGCGATGAACTGCACCATCCTGGCCTTCGCCCTCAACACCTGCGCCTACACCACCGAGATTTTCGCCGGTGCGATCCGCAGCATGGCCCACGGTGAAGTCGAAGCCGCCAAGGCCTACGGCCTGACCGGCTGGAAGCTGTATGCCTACGTGATCATGCCTTCGGCACTGCGCCGCTCGTTGCCCTACTACAGCAACGAAGTGATCCTGATGCTGCACTCGACCACCGTGGCCTTCACCGCGACGGTGCCGGACATTCTCAAAGTCGCGCGGGACGCCAACTCGGCGACCTACATGACCTTTCAATCATTCGGTATCGCTGCGCTGATCTACCTGACCGTGACCTTTGCCCTGGTCGGCCTGTTCCGCCTGGCGGAGCGGCGCTGGCTGGCCTTTCTCGGGCCGAGCCATTAAGGAGTTCGTATGCGTCATCAGGTGCATGAACTGATCGCGCCCGTGCCCGGCACGGCGCGGCAGATTCACAGTTTTCACTTCGGCCCGGAACTGGCCGAAGGCAAGATTTACATCCAGTCGTCGCTGCATGCCGATGAACTGCCGGGCATGCTGGTGGCCTGGCATTTGAAGGCGCGCCTGGCCCAACTGGCGGCGGCCGGTCGGCTGCGCAGTGAGATTGTGCTGGTGCCAATCGCCAACCCGGTCGGGCTGGAACAGGTGCTGATGGACATTCCGCTGGGCCGCTACGAGCTGGAAAGCGGGCAGAACTTCAACCGCCTGTTTGTCGACCTCAGTGATGAGGTGGGTCATCAGGTGGAAGGCTTGCTCGGGGATGATCCGCAGCACAACGTCGAATTGATCCGTACCGCACTGGTCACCGCGCTGGCCGCGCACACCGCCGACACCCAGCTGCAATCCCAGCGCCTGGTGCTGCAACGCCTGGCCTGTGATGCCGACATGGTGCTCGACCTGCATTGTGATTTCGAAGCCGTGGCGCACCTGTACACCACGCCCGAGGCCTGGCCCCAGGTGGAACCGCTGGCGCGGTATATCGGCTCGGAGGCTAATTTGCTGGCTACCGATTCCGGTGGGCAGTCCTTTGATGAGTGTTTCACGCTGGTGTGGTGGCAATTGCAGCAACGCTTTGCCGAGCGCTTCCCGATTCCCATGGGCAGCTTTTCGGTGACCGTCGAACTGCGTGGCCAGGGCGACGTCAACCACGGCCTCGCGGCGCTCGACTGCCAGGCAATCATCGATTACCTGATCCACTACGGCGCCATTGCCGGTGACATCGCGCCCATGCCCGCGCTGCCCTACCCCGCCACGCCGCTGGCGGGGGTTGAGCCTGTGACCACACCGGTCGGCGGCCTGCTGGTGTTCAGCGCCCTGCCGGGTGAATACCTTAGCGCCGGGCAACTGATCGCCGAAATCATCGACCCGATTACTGACCGCGTAACGCCCGTGCATTGCCAACATGCCGGCCTGCTGTACGCCCGTTCGCTGCGCCGCATGGCCACTGCCGGGATGGTCATCAGCCATGTCGCCGGCTTAGAGGCCTACCGCAGCGGCTATCTACTTTCGCCTTGAGGATGCACGCCCCATGTACAAATTGACCGTTGAAGGCCTGCATAAAAGCTATGGCGACAATGAAGTGCTCAAAGGTGTCTCGCTCAAGGCCAGGACCGGTGACGTGATCAGCCTGATCGGCGCCAGCGGCTCGGGCAAAAGTACCTTTTTGCGCTGCATCAATTTTCTGGAAACCCCCAACGACGGCGCCATGACCCTCGACGGCCAGCCGATTCGCATGGTCAGCGACCGCCACGGCATGCGCGTGGCCGACGACGCCGAGCTGCAACGCCTGCGCACACGGCTGGCGATGGTGTTCCAGCATTTCAACCTGTGGAGCCATATGAGCGTGCTGGAAAACATCACCATGGCCCCGCGCCGGGTGCTGGGCTGCAGCAAGAAAGACGCCGAAGACCGTGCCCGTCGCTACCTCGACAAAGTCGGCTTGCCGGCGCGCGTGGCCGATCAATACCCGGCGTTTCTCTCCGGTGGCCAGCAGCAACGCGTGGCTATCGCCCGTGCCCTGGCCATGGAGCCGGAGGTGATGCTGTTCGATGAACCGACCTCGGCCCTCGACCCGGAACTGGTCGGCGAAGTGCTGAAGGTGATTCAGGGGCTGGCCGAGGAAGGCCGCACCATGATCATGGTCACCCACGAGATGAGCTTTGCGCGCAAGGTGTCGAGCCAGGTGCTGTTTCTGCATAAAGGTCTGGTGGAGGAGCAAGGCGCGCCTGAGGATGTGTTGGGCAATCCGAAGAGCGAGCGCTTGCAGCAGTTCCTCAGTGGCAATTTGAAGTAAACCTTTGCGACGCCTGGAGGGTCTCTGAAGGAGAGCCTCCAGAGCGTCAGCTATCGAATGGCAAAACCCGTCGACTTCGCGAAAAAATGGTTCGCCGCCAAAGGCTGGAAGCCGTTCGCCTTCCAGAAAGAGGTGTGGGCAGCGGTCAAGGACGGTCAATCCGGCTTGCTGCATGCCAGCACCGGCGCGGGTAAAACCTATGCGCTGTGGTTCGCCGCCCTCAATCGTTTCGCCCTCACGCGCCCGCCCGCTACCGGCAAACGCAAACCGCCTGCCGAACCGCTGACGGTGTTGTGGATCACACCGATGCGCGCCTTGGCCGCCGACACCGCACGCGCCCTTGAAGCGCCGTTGGAGACGCTCCAGATTCCCTGGGGTGTCGGCCTGCGCACCGGCGATACGAGTAGCAGCGAACGTGCGCGCCAGACCCGTCGCCAGCCCACTGCACTAGTCACTACCCCCGAAAGCCTGACGCTGATGCTCGCGCGTGCCGACAGTGAGGTGAGCCTTGGCCACCTGCGCATGGTGGTGGTGGATGAGTGGCATGAACTGATTGGCAATAAACGCGGGGTGCAGTTGCAACTGGCGCTGGCGCGGCTGCGACGCTGGCACCCGGAGTTAATGGTGTGGGGGATTTCCGCGACGCTGGGTAATCAGGCCCACGCATTGGAGGTTTTGGTCCCACAAGGTGACGGGATCAATGTGCAGGGGCAAACCGCCAAGCAGTTGCTGATCGACACCTTGCTGCCTCCGGTCACCGAGCGGTTTCCCTGGGCCGGGCATATTGGCTTGAAGATGTTGCCCCAGGTGGTCGCCGAGGTGGATTCCAGTAGCAGTTGCCTGGTGTTTACCAACACGCGGGCGCAGTCGGAAATCTGGTATCAGGCGCTGCTGGAAGCACGTCCCGATTGGGCCGGGCTGATTGCCTTGCATCACGGCTCACTGTCGCGCGAGACCCGAGACTGGGTGGAGCGGGCGCTGAAAGACGGCCAGCTTAAGGCGGTGGTGTGCACGTCCAGCCTGGACCTCGGGGTGGATTTTCTGCCGGTGGAGCGCGTATTGCAGATCGGCTCGGCCAAAGGCGTGGCGCGCCTGATGCAGCGCGCCGGGCGCTCCGGGCACGCGCCGGGGCGCCCGTCACGGGTGACGCTGGTGCCGACCCACAGCCTGGAGTTGGTGGAAGCCGCCGCCGCTCAGGACGCCATTGCGCAACGGCGCATCGAGGCCCGCGAATCGCCCCACAAGCCGTTGGATGTGCTCGTACAGCATTTGGTGAGCATGGCCCTGGGCGGTGGGTTTGCGCCTGACGCGTTGCTGTCGGAAGTGCGCGGCGCCTGGGCCTATAAAGACCTCACCGATGAAGATTGGGCCTGGGCGCTGGGGTTTGTGCGCCATGGCGGGCTGTCGCTGACGGCGTATCCGGACTACCGCCGCGTGGAGCCGGACGAGCATGGCATCTGGCGTGTACCGGATGCCCGCCTGGCGCGCCGTCATCGCATGAGCGTGGGCACCATCGTCAGCGATGCCAGCATCCATTTGAAATACTGGAGCAAGGGCGGCGGCGGCAAAAATCTGGGCAGCGTGGAGGAAGGCTTTATCGCTCGGCTCAAGCCGGGCGACGGTTTCCTGTTTGCCGGGCGTTTGCTGGAGCTGGTGCGCGTGGAAAACATGACCGCCTATGTGCGCCGCAGCACCGCGAAAAAGGCCGCCGTGCCGCGCTGGAATGGCGGGCGCATGCCGCTCTCCAACGAGCTGGCGCAGGCGGTGGTCGAGCGCTTCGATGCCGCCGCGCACGGGCGCTTTGAAGGCCCGGAGATGAGGGCCGTGCAGCCGCTGCTGCAGACTCAGTTACGCTGGTCGGGCTTGCCCACGCGCGAAAATTTGCTGGCGGAAGCCCTGAAGTCGCGGGAAGGCTGGCACCTGTTTCTTTACCCTTTCGCCGGGCGCCAGGTGCACCTGGGGTTGGCGAGTTTGCTGGCGTGGAGGGTCAGCCAACGGCAGCCGGTGACCTTTTCGATTGCGGTGAATGACTACGGCCTGGAGTTGTTGAGCGCCACGCCGGTGGATTGGCCGCTGCTGCTGAACGAGGCACTGCTGAGTCCGGATAATTTGCTGGAAGACGTTGCCGCCAGCCTGAACGCAGGGGAGCTGGCCCTGCGCCGCTTTCGTGAGATCGCACGCATTGCCGGGCTGGTGTTTGCCGGCTACCCCGGGGCACCGAAAAGTACGCGCCAGGTGCAGGCTTCCAGCGGTTTATTCTTTGAAGTGTTCAAGCAATATGACCCGCAGAACCTGTTACTGACCCAGGCCGGGGAAGAAGTCCTGCGCGACGAGTTGGATATTCGCAGGCTCGAAGAGACACTGGGCCATCTGGCGGCATTGGCGTTGGACCTGCATGTGATCGAACGGCCGACGCCGCTGGCGTTCCCCTTGCTGGTGGAGCGGATGCGCGAAAGCATGAGTTCGGAAAAACTGTCGGAGCGCATTGCGCGGATGGTCAAGGATTTGGAAAAAGTCGCGGATAACGGGAAGCGCTGATGCACTGTGCAATAACACTTGAGGGTGAGGAGTTATGGTTGCTGGCGGACAAAGCGGTGTATTGGCCCTCACGCAAATGCTTGCTGATTGCCGATGTGCATTTCGGCAAGGCGTCGGCATATCGCAGCCTGGGGCAACCAGTCCCGCAAGGCACTACGACCGAGAACCTGCTGAAGCTGGATCGCCTACTGGGCGCATTTGAATGCGAGCAGATCATCTTTCTCGGGGATTTCCTGCATGGGCCAGGCTCTCACGCCAGCGGCACCCTGAACGCGCTCAGAGGCTGGAGGGAACGCCATCCCGATCTGGCGATGACCCTGATTCGCGGCAATCACGACAAGCGTGCGGGCGACCCGCCGGATGACTTGCAGATTGAAGTGGTCACGGAGCCCCTGCTGATGGGCCCGTTCGCACTGCAACACGAGCCCGATCCGCACGTCAGCCATCACGTGCTGGCAGGCCATGTGCACCCAGTGTACCGCCTGCGCGGCAAGGGGCGACAGAGCTTGCGCCTGGCGTGCTTCCAGATCGGCGCACGGGTCAGCCTGCTACCGGCATTTGGCGCGTTTACCGGGGGATATCAGGTGGAACAGCACGAGGATCGGCAGATCTATATGATCGGCGATCAAGACGTATGGCCAGTCCGCTGACGGACTGACCGTGTCGCCGCCCCCTGTGAATCAAGCGACAGGTGCGGGTGGCGGCTCATCTGGAAGTGTCGGCTCACCGGGCTCGGTGGGCTGCGGATAGTCTTGGTCAGGTTGGCCGGGAATGCCGCCCGTTGCATAGGCAGGGTTGGCCATCAAGGACCAGGCCAGAACACCGATTTGGTTGGGTTCAAGCCGGGCGAGTTCAGCGCTGATTCGCGGGTCGATCTTCATAAGGTACTCCTCAAGCGTGGCTCGACGCGTTTTGCACGCGCCGAGGCAGTACACCCAATAGAGTCACTTCCCGCAGACAAATTCCCTTGGCGTGTAAGACCTTTCGATCAAGCGCGTGGGAGAGTGACGCCGCGCTGGCCCTGATACTTGCCCGCACGGTCTTTATAAGACACTTCACAGGCCTCGTCGGACTGCAGGAACAGCATCTGTGCCACGCCTTCGTTGGCGTAAATTTTGGCAGGCAGCGTGGTGGTGTTGGAGAACTCCAGCGTTACGTGCCCTTCCCACTCAGGCTCAAGCGGCGTCACATTGACGATAATGCCGCAGCGCGCGTAGGTGCTTTTACCCAGGCAGATGGTCAGCACGTCGCGGGGAATACGGAAGAACTCAACGGTACGCGCCAGGGCGAAGGAGTTCGGCGGGATGATGCACACGTCGCTTTTGACATCGACGAAGCTTTTTTCGTCGAAGTTCTTTGGATCGACAATCGCCGAATTGATATTGGTGAACACCTTGAATTCATCGGCGCAGCGCACGTCGTAGCCATAGCTGGACACACCGTACGAAATCACTCGTTCAGCGCCTTCACCGCGGATTTGGCGCTCTACGAAGGGTTCGATCATGCCGTGTTCTTGCGCCATGCGGCGAATCCACTTGTCCGATTTGATGCTCATGGCGGTGTCCTGATAGCGAGGTGGAAAAAACTGTCTGGCATCTTACCGGGGCCGGCGTTGGGGTTCAAAGGGCGCGGGGGATTTCTTGATGAATGCGCCGTTCTCTATAGTGCAGAGCCAGCAGGAACGGGGCTCTGGTTGCATTCCGAGGCGACTGTAAATACCACCGCCAATCACGAATTTAGAGAAACCTTCGGAAATACCATTGGCACATCCGGCAAAAACGGTTAAGGTGACGTCACTGTGTTGCTTGTGTCACTGAGAATCTCTACACGATATGTTGAATTTCGATCCAACCATCTCCAAGAATTTTTCCTGCTCTTTGCACTCAGTCTCGGCCAGGGCTTTTCCTGAGTCGCAGTTAACTTTGTTCAAGGAGTTACACCATGTCTAATCGCCAAACTGGTACCGTTAAGTGGTTCAACGATGAAAAAGGCTTCGGCTTCATCACTCCACAATCCGGTGACGACCTGTTCGTTCACTTCAAAGCTATCCAATCTGACGGCTTCAAAAGCCTGAAAGAAGGCCAACAGGTCTCTTTCATCGCTACCCGCGGTCAGAAAGGCATGCAAGCTGAAGAAGTTCAAGTTATCTAACTTGTACTGACTTAGTCGAAAAAACCCCGCCCTTAAAAGCGGGGTTTTTTTATGCCTGGGATTTGGCTTCGCGCCAACGGAATACCGGGCACAAGAAATGTGGAAGCCTTACTTAATATGGGAGCTGGTTTGCCTGCGATAGCTTCACCCGGGTTTCAAGTTACACCGAGGTGATGCCATCGCAGACAAGCCAGCTACCACACAAGCCTAGCTTCCACATTTATTGTGCATCGTTACTGGAACAACGACTCACTCGACAGGCCATTCTTCTCCAGGATCTCACGCACCCGCTCACGGGTCAGGCCGATTTCCAGGCCTACGTCCTCCAGGGTGCTGCTCTCATGGCCGCGCAGGCCGAAGCGGCGAATCACCACCTCACGCTGCTTGTCTGTGAGTTCCGACAGCCACTGGTCAATGCTTTGGGAAAGATCATCGTCCTGCAACAGTTCGCAAGGATCCGTTGGACGATCATCCGTAAGAGTGTCCAGCAGGGTTTTATCCGAATCCGGGCCCAGCGACACGTCGACCGAAGACACGCGCTCGTTCAAGCCGAGCATGCGCTTGACCTCCCCTACCGGCTTTTCCAGCAGGTTGGCGATTTCTTCAGGCGAAGGTTCATGATCGAGTTTTTGAGTGAGCTCACGCGCCGCCCGCAGGTAGACGTTAAGCTCTTTGACCACATGGATCGGCAACCGAATCGTACGGGTCTGATTCATGATCGCCCGTTCGATGGTCTGGCGAATCCACCAAGTGGCATAGGTAGAAAAACGAAAGCCCCGCTCAGGGTCAAACTTCTCCACCGCCCGGATCAAGCCCAGGTTGCCTTCCTCGATCAGGTCCAACAGCGACAGCCCGCGATTGACATAGCGTCGGGCGATTTTCACCACCAGGCGCAGGTTGCTTTCAATCATGCGTTTGCGCCCAGCCGGATCCCCCTTTTGCGACAAGCGCGCAAAATGGACTTCTTCTTCGGGGGTCAGCAGGGGGGAAAAGCCGATTTCATTGAGATACAGCTGGGTCGCGTCGAGCGCCCGTGTGTAGTCAATGTACTTGTGTTGTTTTAATGCGGTGGAGTTCTTGGATTTGGTACGAACTGAAGGTGCAGCAGCCCCCTCATTATTCGACATCGATTCCATATCGATGGATTCCTCCATAAGGAGAACCTCATCGTCGATGTCAAACTCCGGCGCTTCTTTACTGAGAGCCATTGTTATAGTCCTTTGGTGAGTTCGACCTCAAGCTCAAGCGGCGCCTCTATCCTTGGCAACGCTGGAGCCTGTTCCTTCTACGCGAGGGAACAGGCTGTGCAACATATCAACGACGGGGTAGGAATTGCAGCGGATCTACAGGTTTCCCTTGGCGGCGAATCTCAAAATGCAGTTTCACCCGGTCTGTACCCGTTGACCCCATTTCGGCAATTGTCTGTCCGACCTTGACCTGCTGCCCCTCCCGAACCAACAGCCTACGGTTATGGCCGTAAGCACTGACGTAGGTATCACTGTGTTTGATGATGACCAGCTCGCCGTAGCCCCGCAAACCACTCCCGGCGTACACCACTGTCCCATCAGACGCAGCTAAAACAGGCTGTCCCAAATCTCCGGCGATATCAATGCCTTTATTCAAACTACCGTTTGAAGAGAATTTTCCAATTAACACCCCGTTTGAAGGCCATCCCCAACCGGTCGGCGCAGGCCCTGCAGGTGGCAACGGCGCGGCTGCCGACCTGCTCGCAACCGTAGGCGCTGCGGTGCCTGCAGGCCGAGTGGTGATCGTGGTTTTGCTCGAAGACGACGATGAGGATCCGGACTTTGTCACAACTGTCACCGGTGCAGAACCGGTGCGCCCATCGAAGCGAATGGTCTGCCCTGGATGTATCGTATAGGGCACAGGAATATTGTTACGAGCTGCGAGCGCCTTGTAGTCCCAGCCATAACGGAAGGCGATCGAGAACATCGTGTCGCCCTTGCGCACCACATATTGCCCGGTCGTGACTGTTGGTTTCTGCGGCACGGAACTGGGGTTGTTTCGGTCGACAACCCGAGCACCTTTGGAGGGCGAGCTGGAGCAACCCACCAGCAGGGAACTCAAGACAAGGCCAAGCACCAGTCGCTGAAAGCTTGTTCTACTCATACGCTGCGCAAGACCTGTGAGACTCACCCGCCGCTCCCTTTGTGGTGGCTGAACATGAACGCCTGTATCAGGCTTGAAATATGTCGCAAGTATAACTGGGCATTGGTTTTTTACCGGCACACGACTGAAACGAAAAATTCATCATGTTTTAAACCGGCAGCCGATCATGTTGACTCAACTCACCCCGCCGTAAGACACATCCTCGCCAACAGAATTCACTGCGTGCGAATAAATGATCAGGCGAGTGGGCCGTTGAGCAACGGCACGAAGCGCACAGCGCCGAGCACGTGCCGAGAAAAGCCCTCTTCCTCGCGAATAATGAGCATCAATTGTTGCACTTCGCCGGAGCCGACCGGAATCACCAGCCGCCCGCCAGGCGCCAGTTGATCCAGAAGCGCTTGCGGCACGTCGGTCGCCACGGCCGTAACGATAATGCCGTTATAGGGTGCCAGCGCCGGCCAACCTTCCCAACCATCGCCCCAGCGGAACACCACGTTGCGCAGGTTGAGTTCAACCAGACGCTCTTTGGCGCGGTCCTGCAGCACCTTGATGCGCTCCACCGAAAACACCCGCTCCACCAGCTGCGAAAGCACGGCAGTCTGGTAACCGGAACCGGTGCCGATCTCCAGCACCTTGTCCAATGGCCCCGCCGCCAACAGCAGCTCGCTCATGCGCGCGACCATATAAGGCTGGGAGATCGTCTGGTTATGGCCGATGGGCAGCGCGGTGTCTTCATAGGCGCGATGCGCCAGGGCTTCATCGACAAACAAATGCCGAGGTGTACGCCGAATGACTTCCAGCACCTGGGCGTTGGACAGGCCTTCTTCGTACAGACGCTGGATCAAACGCTCGCGGGTACGCTGTGAGGTCATGCCGATGCCACGGCGCAGCATTTCGTCTTGTTCACGCCCCATCAACGCAGCCCCTCAAGCCAGCCATCGAGGCTACTGAAGGCATCACTGAAGGTGCGATCCAGTTGCAACGGGGTAATCGACACATAGCCTTGCATCACCGCATGAAAGTCTGTGCCGGGGCCGCCGTCTTCGGCGTCGCCCGCTGCGGCGATCCAATAACCTTCCCTGCCACGCGGATCAACCACCTTCAACGGCGCGGCGGCGCGGGCGCGATGGCCCAGGCGCGTCAGTTGAATGCCGCGAATATGGTCGAGGGGCAAGTTGGGAACATTAACGTTGAGCACCGTGCGCGGCGGCAAATCGAGGGAGCCATGGGCCTCCACCAGCTTGCGCGCGAAGTACGCCGCCGTCGCCAGGTTGTCCAGTTGCCGCGAGGCGAAGGAAAAGGCGAACGAGGTACGACCGAGAAAACGCCCTTCCAAAGCGGCTGCCACGGTGCCGGAATACAGCACATCGTCGCCCAGGTTGGCGCCGAGGTTGATACCCGACACCACAATGTCTGGCTCCTGCTCCAACAGGCTATTAATAGCCAGGTGCACGCAATCGGTAGGCGTGCCGTTCACGCTGATAAAGCCGTTGGCCAGAACCTGCGGGTGCAACGGACGGTCGAGCGTCAGCGAACTGCTGGCGCCGCTCTTGTCCTGGTCCGGGGCGACCACCACGCACTCGGCATAATCTTCCAGCGCAGCATAGAGCGCAGCAAGGCCGGGGGCGGTCACCCCATCATCATTTGATATCAGAATACGCATGGGTTGTCCGTCTGCCCCACCGGCACCAGATCAACAAGTTCGCGCACCAAGACAGTGGCGAAGCATCCAGCCGGCAGGACGAATTCCAATTGCAGAATGTCAGGCGAGGGATAATGCCACGTCAACCCGCCAATGGGCAGTCGCAGAATGCGACGTTCCTGGCTCATGCCGGCATTCACCAGCCAATCACGCAGGTCCGTTTCGCTGGCGGCGACAGCTTGCTCCAGCGCGTGGGTCGCGCCGCCAGCCGGCGAGTCACCCTCGCCCCACTGCGGCCCGGTTGGGTGCAGGTCCAGAATCGCCAGGCGCGGGTCGCTGCATTCAGCTTCCCCTGCGGGAAAAAAACTGCGGCTGTCGGTGAATGCCAGCAGGTCACCGACTTGGGCGCGCTGCCAGGAACCGTCGGCCACGCGTGCCGCCAATACCTTGTTAAACAAAAAGCTGCGCGCCGTGGACAGCAGCCGTGACCGCACATTGCGCTGTTCCGGCAACGCCTTGCGCGCCGCCCACTCGCGAGCGTCCACGACGTTGCCGCCGTTATGCCCGAAGCGCTGGGCGCCAAAATAGTTGGGAATGCCGTGCCTGGCGATCAACTGCAAGCGCTCGTCGATGGCGGCGGCGTCACCGGCAAACTGGGTGAGGCGCAAAGTGAAACCATTGGCCGAATGCGCACCCCGTTGCAGCTTGCGCCTGTGGCGGGCGATCTTGAGGATCTTGAGGGTGTCGTTTTCTGCCCCGCTCATGTCCGGATCAGCCTTGCCGGGCAGTTGCACGCTGAACCACTGACGGGTCAGCGCCTGACGATCCTTGAGCCCGGCATAACTGACGGTGCGCAACGGCACGCCGGCTGCCTTGGCAATGCGCCGCGCGGCCTCTTCAGTGTTAAGGCCACGCTTTTCTACCCACAACCACAGGTGCTCACCGTCGCCGCTCAGCGGGATGTCGAGCACTTCGTCTACCTGAAAATCTTCCGCCGTGGCTTTCAGGACTGCGCTGCCCAAGGCCTCGCCATAGGCCCGTGGGCCAAGCAATTGCAGGTCATTCATGCGCGCAGCAACAAGGCGACGGAGTGCACCGCGATGCCCTCTTCACGACCGGTAAACCCGAGCTTTTCGGTGGTGGTGGCTTTCACGTTGACTTGATCCAATTCAATTTGCAGGTCGGCGGCAATCAGTGCGCGCATCGATTCGATATGCGGGGCCATTTTCGGCGCCTGGGCCACGATGGTGTTGTCGACATTGCCGACCTTCCAACCCTTGGCGTGGATCAGGCCAACCACGTGACGCAGCAAGACACGGCTGTCCGCGCCCTTGAAGGTGGGGTCGGTGTCCGGAAAATGCTTGCCGATATCGCCCAACGCGGCGGCGCCGAGCAAGGCATCGCTCAAGGCGTGCAACACAACGTCGCCGTCGGAATGCGCCAGCAACCCATGGTGGTGCGAAATGCGCACGCCGCCCAGGGTAATGAAGTCGCCTTCGGCGAAACGGTGCACATCGTAGCCGTGGCCAATACGCATAAAAAAACGCCCCGATTTAATTCAGGGCGTGATTCTACCTACTTTTGCCTCACATTAACCGAGCAAAGCACGACCATGGTGTCGCAAATGGTCTTCGATGAAGCTGGCGATAAAGAAGTAGCTGTGGTCATAGCCCGGCTGCAGGCGCAGTTCCAGCGGATGGCCCGCCGCCTTGGCCGCTTGTTGCAGGGCTTCAGGCTTGAGCTGCACGGCAAGGAAATCGTCGCGATCGCCCTGGTCCACCAGCAACGGCAGCTTTTCCGAGGCCTCGCTTATCAGCACACAGGCATCCCATTCGCGCCATTTTGCACGCTCTTCGCCCAGGTAACGAGAGAAAGCTTTCTGGCCCCACGGGCAATCCATCGGGTTGTTGATCGGCGAAAACGCCGACACCGATTGGTAACGCCCCGGGTTGCGCAAGGCACACACCAGCGCGCCATGGCCGCCCATGGAGTGGCCGCTGACCCCGCGCTTATCCGAAGCAGGGAAATGCGCTTCAACCAACGCCGGCAATTCCTGCACCACGTAGTCATGCATCCGATAGTGCTTGGCCCACGGCTCCTGCGTGGCATTCAGATAAAAGCCAGCGCCCAGGCCGAAGTCATAAGCGTTGTCCGGATCATCCGGCACACCCGGCCCACGCGGGCTGGTGTCTGGCGCGACGATGATCAAGCCCAATTCGGCGGCGATGCGATGGGCACCAGCCTTCTGCATGAAGTTTTCATCGGTGCAGGTCAAACCTGACAACCAATACAGCACCGGCAGCTTACCGCCCAACTCCGCTTGCGGCGGCAGGTAGACGGCGAACGTCATGTCGCAACCCAGCACATCGGAATGATGTTTGTAGCGTTTATGCCAGCCGCCGAAGCTCTTCTGGCACGACAGGTTTTCCAGACTCATGGCCCACCTCAGAAGTGGATGACGGTACGAATGCTCTTGCCTTCATGCATCAGGTCAAACGCTTTGTTGATGTCTTCCAGGCCCATGGTGTGGGTGATGAACGTGTCCAGCGGAATCTCGCCGGTCTGGGCCATTTCTACGTAGCTTGGCAGTTCGGTACGACCGCGTACGCCGCCAAATGCCGAACCGCGCCAGACGCGACCGGTCACCAACTGGAAGGGACGCGTGGAGATTTCCTGACCAGCACCGGCCACACCGATGATCACCGACTCGCCCCAGCCTTTGTGGCAGCACTCAAGGGCGGCGCGCATCAGTTGCACGTTGCCGATGCACTCGAAGGAGAAGTCCACACCGCCGTCGGTGAGGTCGACGATCACGTCCTGGATGGGGCGATCGTAGTCTTTCGGGTTGATGCAGTCGGTGGCGCCCAGTTGCTTGGCGATCTCGAACTTGGCGGGGTTGATGTCGACGGCGATGATGCGACCAGCCTTGGCCTTGACCGCGCCGATGACCGCCGACAGGCCGATGCCGCCCAAACCGAAGACGGCCACGGTGTCGCCTGGCTTGACCTTGGCGGTGTTGATCACCGCACCGATGCCGGTGGTGACGCCGCAACCGAGCAGGCAGACTTTTTCCAGCGGTGCGTCTTTAGGAATTTTGGCCACCGAAATTTCCGGCAACACGGTGTACTCGGAGAAGGTCGACGTACCCATGTAATGGAAAATCGGCTGGCCCTTGTAGGAGAAACGCGTGGTGCCATCGGGCATCAGGCCTTTGCCCTGGGTAGAACGGATGGCCTGGCACAGGTTGGTCTTGCCCGACAGGCAGAATTTGCACTTGCCGCATTCCGGGGTGTACAGCGGGATCACATGGTCGCCGACGGCCACCGAGGTGACGCCCTCGCCGATCGCTTCAACCACTGCGCCGCCTTCATGGCCGAGGATCGACGGGAAGATGCCTTCCGGGTCTGCGCCCGAAAGCGTGTAGGCGTCGGTATGGCAGACGCCGGACGCGACTACCCGCAGCAGCACTTCGCCAGCCTTGGGCATGGCCACGTCCACTTCAACGATCTCAAGGGGCTTTTTGGCTTCGAAGGCTACGGCGGCGCGGGACTTGATCATCCGGGTTTCTCCATGGAATTAAAAACTGAGGAGGTGAGTGTAAAACATGGCTAGCTGATTAATAATCCGGGCGAAAGCAAAACTTTATTGCTGTACAGGGATAATCACCATGCTGGAAAACCGCTGGGAAGGCATTGACGAGTTTGTGGCGGTTGCTGAATGCAGCCAGTTCACGGCAGCGGCGGAACGGCTGGGAGTTTCTTCTTCCCATATCAGTCGGCAAGTGGCGCGCCTGGAGGAGCGACTGCAAACGCGGTTGCTGTACCGCAGCACACGCAAAGTGACCCTGACCGAAGCCGGTCAGACGTTTCTGCAACACTGCCAACGTTTACAGGACGGTCGCGAAGAAGCGCTACGTGCGGTCGGCGACCTCGCCAGCGAGCCCAAAGGTATGTTGCGCATGACCTGCGCAGTGGCATACGGCGAACGGTTTATCGTGCCGTTGGTCACCCGATTCATGGGGGTGTATCCGCAATTGCGCGTGGATATCGAGCTGAGCAATCGCCAGCTCGACCTGGTACACGAAGGCCTCGACCTGGCGATTCGCCTGGGTCGCCTGCAAGACTCGCGCATGGTCGCCAGTCGCCTGGCGCCTCGGCGTATGTATGTGTGCGCGTCACCGTCCTACCTCGAACGGTACGGTCGGCCACATAGTTTGTCGGAATTGAGTCGGCATAATTGCCTGATCGGCAGCTCGGATATCTGGCAACTGGCCCAGGACGGGCGCGAATTTTCCCAGCGGGTACAGGGAAACTGGCGCTGCAACAGTGGGCAGGCGGTGCTGGATGCAGCATTACAAGGGGTGGGGTTGTGCCAACTGCCGGATTATTACGTGCTGGAGCACTTGCACAGTGGCGCGCTGGTGTCATTGCTGGAGGCGCATCAGCCGCCGAATACGGCGGTGTGGGCGTTGTACCCGCAGCAGCGGCATTTGTCGCCGAAGGTGCGCAAGCTGGTGGATTTTTTAAAGGTGGGGTTGGCGGAGCGGCCGGAGTACAGCAGGTGATTACTCACTGTTTGCACTGGCCTCATCGCAGGCAAGCCAGCTCCCACAGTTGATACCCTTCTCCTCAAACAACTCAGTCAAATGTGGGAGCTGGCTTGCCTGAGATGAAGTCAACGCGGTGCAACTGACTACCGCCGGTTAGCCCACCGCAACCGCAACCACTCCAAATCCTCAGGCCGAGTCACCTTGATATTGTCCGATCGCCCTTCAATCAATCGCGGCGCCTGACCGGACCATTCCATCGCCGAAGCCTCATCGGTAATCACCGCATCCGCCACCAGGCTATCGGCCAACGCGCGGTGCAAAGCGCCGAGGCGGAACATTTGCGGCGTGTAAGCCTGCCAGATCAAACTACGATCGACGGTTTCCACCACGCGACCGTGCTTGTCGACGCGCTTGAGGGTGTCGCGAGCCGGCACGGCGAGCAAGCCGCCAACCGGATCATCCGCCAACTCAGCCAGCAGCTTGTCGAGGTCATCGCGGCTCAGATTAGGTCGCGCCGCGTCGTGAACCAACACCCAGTCGTCATCGCTGGCGCCCAGGGCGTTGAGTTGCAGCAGTGCATTGAGTACCGAGCCCGAGCGCTCGTCACCGCCGTCTGCACGCACAATGCGTGGGTCGTTGGCGCACGCCAGGTTCGGCCAATAGGGATCATCGATTGCAAGACTGACCACCAAGCCTTTGAGCGAGGGGTGGTCGAGAAAACAGCCGAGGCTGTGTTCGAGAATTGTGCGCCCGCCCAGTTGCAGATACTGCTTGGGACGGTCTGCGGCCATTCGGGCACCGACGCCCGCAGCAGGAATCACGGCCCAGAAGGCCGGCAGAGAATCGATCATTGGGCCAACTGGTAAAGGGTTTCGCCGTCCTTGACCATGCCCAACTCATGACGAGCCCGCTCTTCAACGGTCTCCGTACCTTTTTTCAGCTCAAGCACTTCGGCGTCGAGGACGCGATTACGCTCCAGCAGGATCTCGTTTTCGGCGTGCTGGTCGGCAATTTGCTGAGTCAGCTCTTTTACCTGCGCAAAGCTGCCATTACCGACCCATAGGCGGTACTGCAGGCCAGCCAGCAATAAGAGCAAGACGAGGAACAACCAATTGGGACTGCGCATCGAAATCCGGGTATCCAGTAAAAAAAGACAGCCATGCAAAACTTTTGAAGCAACTGATAGCACGAAGCCTGGAAAGACCAGGCTTGTGCTTGATAGCCATCAGATTAGCGTCGAAACACACACTGTCGTGCATTTTCCGACGCAATCCGCCGACTTTTTACCATGCTTTACCATCAAGTAGCGATCAGCCGCGAAACTCGCTGCGACCGTTGTACTTGGCTTTACCTGCCAGTTGCTCTTCGATACGCAGCAATTGGTTGTACTTGGAAACGCGGTCGGAACGGCACAGCGAACCGGTCTTGATCTGACCCGCCGACGTGCCCACGGCCAGGTCGGCAATGGTCGAATCTTCGGTTTCGCCGGAGCGGTGGGAGATCACGGCGGTGTAGCCCGCAGCCTTGGCCATCTGAATGGCTTCCAGGGTTTCGGTCAGCGTGCCGATCTGGTTGAACTTGATCAGGATCGAGTTGGCGATCTTTTTATCGATGCCTTCTTTCAGGATCTTGGTGTTGGTCACGAACAAATCGTCGCCCACCAACTGGATTTTCTCGCCGATCTTGTCGGTCAGGACTTTCCAGCCAGCCCAGTCGGACTCATCCAGGCCATCTTCAACGGAGATGATCGGGTAGCGTTCGCACAAGCCTTTCAGGTAATCAGCAAACCCTTCGGAGGTGAACACGTGGCCTTCGCCGGACAGGTTGTATTTACCGTCCTCGTAGAACTCGCTCGCCGCGCAGTCCAGGGCCAGGGTCACGTCGGTGCCCAGCTTGTAACCTGCGTTGGCCACCGCTTCGGAGATCACTTTCAGTGCATCTTCGTTGGACGCCAGGTTCGGCGCGAAACCACCTTCGTCACCGACTGCAGTGCTCAGGCCGCGGGCCTTCAGCACAGCTTTGAGGTGATGGAAAATCTCGGTGCCCATGCGCAGGCCTTCGGAGAAGGTCTTGGCACCAACCGGCTGCACCATGAATTCCTGGATGTCGACGTTGTTATCGGCGTGCTCGCCACCGTTGATGATGTTCATCATCGGAACCGGCATCGAGTACACACCCGGAGTACCGTTCAGGTTGGCAATGTGCGCGTACAGCGGCAGGTCCTGGTCCTGTGCTGCGGCCTTGGCGGCTGCCAGGGACACGGCGAGGATCGCGTTGGCGCCCAGGCTGCCTTTGTTTTCGGTGCCGTCGAGTTTGATCATCGCGTGGTCCAGGGCTTTCTGGTCCAGCGGGTCAGTGCCCAGCAACAGGTCGCGGATCGGGCCGTTGATGTTGGCCACCGCTTTGAGTACACCTTTGCCCAGGTAACGGCTCTTGTCGCCATCACGCAGTTCCAGCGCTTCGCGGGAACCTGTGGAAGCCCCGGACGGCGCGCAGGCGCTGCCGATGATGCCGTTATCGAGAAGCACGTCGGCTTCGACGGTGGGGTTGCCACGGGAGTCGAGAACTTCACGACCTTTGATGTCGACGATTTTTGCCATTGTTGTAAACACTCCAAAGTTGACGAAAACGACGCAGCTGAAGGAAATCTTTTGACCGACCGCAAGGGTGGAACAACGGGGCAGGCTTGCAGACGACAAGGCTCAGGCCCGCAGGCCTGAGCGTAAAGCGAGGGAAAGTCTACCGGAGAAACGCGGCTTACGCGGTCTCTACTGTCGGAAAACTCTTGACCAGTTCATCCAACTGCTTCAACTGAGCCAGGAATGGCTCCAGCTTGTCCAGGCGCAGGGCGCATGGGCCGTCACATTTGGCGTTGTCCGGGTCCGGGTGAGCTTCCAGGAACAGGCCCGCCAGCGACTGGCTGATGCCGGCCTTGGCCAGGTCCAATACCTGGGCACGACGCCCACCGGCGGAATCGGCGCGGCCACCGGGCATTTGCAGCGCGTGGGTCACGTCGAAGAACACCGGGTATTCGAACTGTTTCATGATGCCGAAACCGAGCATGTCCACCACGAGGTTGTTGTAGCCGAAGCTCGAACCGCGCTCGCAGAGGATCAACTGGTCGTTACCCGCTTCCACGCACTTGCTCAGGATGTGTTTCATTTCCTGAGGCGCGAGGAACTGGGCTTTCTTGATATTGATCACCGCGCCGGTCTTGGCCATCGCAACGACCAGGTCGGTCTGGCGCGACAGGAACGCCGGCAACTGGATGATGTCGCACACCTCGGCGACCACGGCAGCCTGTTCAGGCTCGTGGACGTCGGTGATGATCGGCACGCCGAAAGCTTGCTTGATGTCCTGGAAGATCCGCATGCCTTCTTCAAGGCCAGGGCCGCGATAAGAGGTCACGGACGAACGGTTGGCCTTGTCGAAGCTGGCCTTGAATACGTAAGGGATACCGAGTTTCTCGGTCACCTTGACGTACTCTTCACAGACCTGCATCGCCATGTCGCGGCTTTCCAGCACGTTCATGCCGCCGAACAGCACCATGGGCTTGTCGTTGGCAATCTCGATGTCGCCTACGCGAATGATCTTCTGGGCCATCAGGTTTACGCCTTCTTCTGATGTTGCGTCAGTGCTGCTTTAACGAAACCGGTGAACAACGGGTGACCGTCGCGCGGTGTCGAAGTGAACTCAGGGTGGAACTGGCAGGCCACGAACCACGGATGATCCGGCGCCTCGACCACTTCAACCAGCTTGCCGTCACCGGAGCGACCGGAGATTTTCAGGCCGGCTTCTTTGATCTGCGGCAGCAGGTTGTTGTTCACTTCATAGCGGTGACGGTGACGCTCGACGATCACGTCCTTGCCGTAGCAATCGTGAACCAGCGAACCCGGCTCCAGCAGGCAATCCTGCGCGCCAAGGCGCATGGTGCCGCCCAGGTCGGAGGTTTCGGTGCGGGTTTCAACGGCGCCGGTGGCGTCTTCCCACTCGGTGATCAAGCCCACGACCGGGTGGCCGCTGGTGTGATCGAACTCGGTGGAGTTGGCGTCTTTCCAGCCCAGCACGTTACGCGAGAACTCGATAACCGCCACTTGCATGCCCAGGCAGATGCCCAGGTACGGCACCTTGTTTTCACGGGCGTACTGCACAGCAGTGATCTTGCCTTCCACGCCACGCAGGCCGAAACCGCCGGGGACGAGGATCGCATCAACACCTTCGAGCAAGGCCGTGCCCTGGTTCTCGATGTCTTCGGAATCGATGTAGCGCAGGTTGACCTTGGTGCGGTTGCTGATACCGGCGTGGCTCATCGCTTCGATCAGCGACTTGTACGCGTCCAGCAGCTCCATGTACTTGCCGACCATGGCGATGGTGACTTCGTGCTCTGGGTTGAGCTTGGCGTCAACCACCGCTTCCCACTCAGACAGGTCCGCGCCGGTGCATTGCAGGCCGAAACGCTCGACCACAAAATCATCCAGGCCTTGCGCATGCAGGATGCCCGGGATCTTGTAGATGGTATCGGCGTCTTCCAGCGCGATCACCGCACGTTCTTCAACGTTGGTGAATTGAGCGATCTTGCGACGCGAGGAAATGTCGATCGGGTGATCGGAGCGGCACACCAGCACGTCCGGCTGCAGGCCGATGGAACGCAGTTCCTTGACCGAGTGCTGGGTAGGCTTGGTTTTGGTTTCGCCGGCGGTGGCGATGTAGGGCACCAGCGTGAGGTGCATCAGCATCGCGCGCTTGGCGCCGACTTCGAAACGCAACTGGCGGATGGCTTCGAGGAACGGTTGGGATTCGATGTCACCCACGGTGCCACCGATCTCGACCATCGCCACGTCGGCATCGCCTGCACCCTTGATGATGCGGCGCTTGATTTCGTCGGTGATGTGCGGGATCACCTGGATGGTTGCACCCAGGTAGTCACCACGGCGCTCTTTGCGCAGCACGTGCTCGTAGACACGGCCGGTGGTGAAGTTGTTGTTCTGGGTCATGGTCGTGCGGATGAACCGCTCGTAGTGGCCCAGGTCCAGGTCGGTCTCGGCGCCGTCGTGTGTGACGAACACTTCACCGTGCTGGAACGGGCTCATGGTGCCCGGGTCAACGTTGATGTACGGGTCCAGCTTGAGCATGGTGACCTTAAGTCCCCGCGCCTCCAGGATGGCCGCCAATGAAGCGGAGGCAATGCCTTTCCCCAATGAAGAAACAACACCGCCCGTGACGAATATGTAGCGCGTCATGAAAAACCCTAGAAGTCTGCGTTAAAGCGGTCCGAGCCGCCGGGGAAAGCGAAGGAAGGCCGAAGCCCCCGATCACCTGCATTAATCACAGTGCACCTTTCAAAAAAACCGCCGCGTTGTGACAGACCAGCAATGAAACACCGGTACGTTGATCGCTACACATTTTTTGGAATCGCCCAGCAAAGACTGCTTGGTAATCGGCAACAACTGCGATTCAGGCGAATCCACAGAAGTTGTATCAAGAAGGGAGCGTAGTCTACCGGAAAGGCTCTATCAGCTCAAACCTTGATCGCAGGTCTGTGGCATCCACTGTAATTGCCAGCCATCCGACGAACCGGGCCATAGCCCCGCAAGGGTTGGCACAGCCAGCAATTGCTCGCCCTGATACAGCAGCGGCAATCTGCCACGGACGAACCCCGGCAAACCACTTTCATTAAGCAGACGCTTCAAGTCACGTCGGCCGCGACCTGGCACTTCCATGATTTCGCCGCCCTGGCGATAGCGGACCTCCAACGGACCTTCTGGCGCGCTGCCGATAAATTTCAGCTGGCCATTGCCAGGTAACTCTAGCGGGATTTGCGGGTGCGGCCAGCTCACCAACACGTCGGAAAATTCCGACCACGCAGTAGGTAGCCACCAGATGCGCTCGCCACAACGGTGCAAATCACCGTCGGCAAGGCGCCAGACGGGCTGTGCGTCACTTTTCGCATCGCGCAGGGAATGCCAGCTGGCCCAGTGGTCGCTGTCGGGTAAGCGCGTGAGAGGCGTCAGCCAGTGACGCAGGGCGTTGCGCTGGCGGGCATCGGAAAGTTCGCGCAATGAAGCCAGCGCCAGGCTCGGTAAGGGCAGCCACGGAAACGGCGAAGGCTCATCGGCCGCCATAAGATCCATCTGCGCCAATTCATCCAACAGGCTTTGCGCCTCGCTCAGGTGCTCGGCGCAGCGAGCCAAGCTTGAGGCTGCATGAGGCCAGCGCTCCGTCAGGGTTGGAAACACTGTGTGGCGCAGATAATTGCGCGAAAACCGCTGATCGGCGTTGGACGGGTCTTCAATCCACTTGAGCTGGTGCTTGTGGGCGTAGGCTTCCAACTCACCCCTCGCTACATCCAATAAAGGCCGTACCAGATAACCAGCCGCCAACGGGCGATGCAGCGGCATTGCCGCCAAGCCTCGCACCCCGGCCCCACGCAGCAGGCGGAATAACAGGGTTTCAGCTTGATCGTCGCGGTGCTGGGCAGTGAGCAGCACTTCCCCTGCCCCGGTCACCTCTGTAAATGCCTGGTAACGCGCGTCACGAGCGGCCCGCTCAAGACTGGCGCCGGCTTGTACCTGTACGCGCATGACACGCAGGGGTACGCCCAGGCTGTCGCATATCGACTGGCAATGGCTTGGCCAGGCGTCAGCAGCAGCTTGCAGGCCATGGTGGACATGGATTGCGCTCAGGGTCGGGAGAGTTTCGGTTTCTGGCAGGGAAGCCAGGAGATGGAGCAGGACGGTGGAATCCAGTCCGCCGGAGAAAGCGATATGCCACGCCGGGGCGGTGCGCCACGGGGCGGTATTTCGCAGGAGCTTGGCGGTCAGGTTGGGTTTCATCTCACGTTACCGCCGCAAAACTGGAATACGTTCGCCAAGCATACACAAAACAAATGTGGGAGCTGGCTTGCCTGCGATGCAGTCACCTCGATACATCAGTTGCACCGAGGTGATGCTATCGCAGGCAAGCCAGCTCCCACACAAGCCAGCCCCCATATTGGGCGCTGCATTGGTCTTAGAGACCGTAGCTCATCAAACGCTCATAACGACGCTTCAACAGCGCTTCGTTATCCAGCTTCTTGAGCATCGCCAGTTGCGAGCCAAGCTCCGCACGGATGTTCGCAGCAGCGGCAGCCGGGTCACGGTGCGCGCCGCCCAGAGGCTCGGCGATGACTTTGTCGACGATGCCCAGACCTTTCAGGCGATCGGCAGTGATGCCCATGGCTTCAGCTGCGTCCGGCGCTTTTTCGGCGGTTTTCCACAAGATCGAGGCGCAACCTTCCGGCGAGATCACCGCGTAGGTCGAATATTGCAGCATGTTCAGTTGGTCGCATACGCCAATGGCCAGTGCGCCGCCGGAACCGCCTTCACCAATCACGGTGGCGATGATCGGGGTTTTCAGGCGGGACATCACACGCAGGTTCCAGGCGATCGCTTCGCTCTGGTTACGCTCTTCGGCGTCGATACCCGGGTAAGCACCCGGAGTGTCGATGAAGGTCAGGATCGGCATCTTGAAGCGCTCGGCCATCTCCATCAGGCGGCACGCCTTGCGGTAGCCTTCCGGGCGCGGCATGCCGAAGTTGCGGCGAACTTTTTCGCGCACTTCACGGCCTTTCTGGTGACCGATCACCATCACTGGCTGGTCGTCCAGGCGAGCGATACCGCCCACAATGGCCGCGTCGTCGGAGAAGTGGCGGTCGCCATGCAACTCGTCGAACTCGGTGAAGATGTGCTGAATGTAATCCAGTGTGTACGGACGGCGCGGGTGGCGGGCCAGGCGCGCGATCTGCCAGCTGGTCAGCTTGCCGAAGATGTCTTCGGTGAGCGTGCTGCTCTTGTCTTGCAGGCGAGCGATCTCATCGCCGATGTTCAGCGAATTGTCATTGCCGACCAGGCGCAGTTCTTCGATCTTGGCTTGCAGGTCAGCGATCGGCTGTTCGAAATCAAGAAAATTCGGGTTCATAAGCGTCCGTCTTGGGTCGACGGCCAGGGAGTGCCTGGCCAGCCGGTTGTCTATTCGCGCCCTACCTTAAGGGAGAGGCGCGTCTAGGTCGAGATTAAATAATGGGTCGAGATCAGGGGATTTGTCATCACCTGGCCGTCAACGGTATTGGAGGAAGACGTTGTCACGGCCAAACTGGTCACGCAATGCTTGAATCAAGCCATCGGCGGGGTCAATTCGCCACGTCTCGCCAAACTGCAGCATCGCCTTGGCGTCATTGCCGGTGTACTCCATGGTCACCGGGCACGCGCCACGGTGGCGTTTGAGCAAGTCCCCCAACCAGCGTAGCTGATCGCCCTTGAGCGCTTCGGTCTTGACCTTCAGGCGCAGGCTTTCGGCCAGATTGGTGCGCGCATCTTCCATGCTCATCACCCGCTTGATCCGCAGGCGCAGGCCGCCGGAGAAGTCGTCGTTACTGACCTCCCCTTCCACCACCACCATCGCGTCAGTTTGCAGCAGCGATTGGGCGGAGTGGAAAGCGTCGGCAAACAGCGACGCCTCGATACGGCCCGAGCGGTCATCGAGGGTGATAAAGCCCATCTTGTCGCCCTTCTTATTTTTCATCACGCGCAGGGCGATGATCATGCCGGCGACGGTCTGGGTGTCGCGCGCCGGTTTCAGGTCGATGATGCGCTGACGGGCGAACCGGCGGATTTCGCCTTCGTATTCGTCGATCGGGTGACCGGTCAGGTACAGGCCCAGGGTGTCTTTCTCGCCCTTGAGGCGTTCCTTGAGGGTCAGGTCCTTGGCCTTGCGGTGGTTGGCATAAACGTCGGCGTCTGCTTCGACGAACAACCCGCCAAACAGGTCGGCATGCCCACTGTCGTGGGTGCGCGCGGTTTGTTCGGCGGCCTTGATCGCTTCTTCCATGGCGGTCAGCAGCACCGCGCGGTTGCGGTCGATATTGGCCTGATAAGCCTTCGGCTCATCATGGAAATAGGGGCCGAGACGGTCGAGTGCGCCGCTGCGGATCAAACCATCGAGGGTTCGTTTGTTGATGCGCTTGAGGTCAACCCGCGCGCAAAAGTCGAACAGGTCCTTGAATGGACCGTGCTGGCGCGCTTCGACGATGGCTTCCACTGGGCCTTCGCCCACGCCTTTGATCGCGCCCAGGCCATAGATGATGCGGCCGTCGTCGTTCACCGTGAACTTGAACTCCGAGGCGTTCACGTCCGGCGCGTCGAGGCGCAGCTTCATGGTGCGCACTTCCTCGATCAAGGTCACGACCTTGTCGGTGTTGTGCATGTCCGCCGAGAGTACCGCGGCCATGAACGGCGCCGGGTAGTGGGTTTTCAGCCAGGCGGTCTGGTACGACACCAGGCCGTAGGCGGCGGAGTGAGATTTGTTGAAGCCGTAACCGGCGAATTTTTCCACCAGGTCGAAAATGTTACCGGCCAGGTCGGCGTCGATGTTATTGCTGGCGCACCCTTCAATGAAACCGCCGCGCTGCTTGGCCATTTCCTCGGGCTTTTTCTTACCCATGGCGCGACGCAACATGTCTGCGCCGCCAAGTGTGTAGCCGGCCATCACCTGAGCGATCTGCATCACCTGCTCTTGATACAGGATGATGCCGTAGGTCGGCGCCAATACCGGCTTGAGGCCTTCGTACTGGTAATCGGAGTGCGGGTAAGCCAGTTCGGCGCGGCCGTGCTTACGGTTGATAAAGTCATCAACCATGCCCGATTGCAACGGGCCCGGACGGAACAGGGCCACCAGTGCGATCAAGTCTTCCAGGCAGTCGGGCTTGAGCTTTTTGATCAGCTCTTTCATGCCGCGCGACTCGAGCTGGAACACGGCTGTGGTCTCGGCTTTTTGCAGCAACTGGTAAGTCGGCTTGTCGTCCAGCGGGATAAATGCGATATCCAGCGGCGCCTCATCGACCTTGGCGCGCTCGCGGTTGATGGTCTTGAGCGCCCAGTCGATGATCGTCAGGGTTCGCAGGCCGAGGAAGTCGAACTTCACCAGGCCGGCGGCCTCCACGTCGTCCTTGTCGAACTGGGTTACCAGGCCGCCACCCTCTTCGTCGCAATAGATCGGCGAGAAGTCAGTGAGTTTGGTCGGCGCAATCACTACACCACCGGCGTGTTTACCGACGTTACGCACAACCCCTTCAAGCTTGCGCGCCATGTCCCAGATTTCGGCGGCTTCTTCATCGATCTTGATAAAGTCGCGCAGGATTTCTTCCTGCTCGTAGGCCTTTTCGAGGGTCATGCCGACTTCAAACGGGATCATCTTCGACAGGCGATCGGCCAAGCCGTAGGACTTGCCCTGCACCCGCGCCACGTCGCGGATTACTGCTTTGGCCGCCATGGAACCGAAGGTGATGATCTGGCTGACCGCATTACGGCCGTATTTTTCGGCCACGTATTCGATCACGCGGTCGCGACCGTCCATGCAGAAGTCGACGTCGAAGTCGGGCATGGATACCCGTTCCGGGTTCAGGAACCGTTCGAACAGCAGGTCATATTCCAGCGGGTCAAGGTCAGTAATCTTCTGCACATAGGCCACCAGCGACCCGGCACCCGACCCCCGGCCAGGCCCCACCGGCACGCCGTTGCTTTTGGCCCACTGGATAAAGTCCATTACGATCAGAAAGTAACCGGGGAACCCCATCTGGATGATGATATCCAGCTCGAAATTCAGCCGGTCGACGTACACCTGGCGCTTGGCGTCGTAGTCCTCGGTCGTGTCTTTGGGCAGCAGAACGCTCAGGCGATCTTCAAGGCCATCAAACGACACCTTGCGGAAATACTCATCGATGGTCATGCCATCGGGAATCGGGAAGTTGGGCAGAAAGTGCTTGCCCAGCTTCACTTCAATATTGCAGCGTTTGGCAATCTCGACGGAGTTTTCCAACGCTTCAGGCAGGTCGCTGAACAGCTCAGCCATCTCGTCGGCGCTTTTGAGGTACTGCTCTTCGCTGTAGTTTTTCGAGCGACGCGGGTCGTCGAGCGCCCGGCCTTCGCCGATGCACACGCGGGTTTCGTGGGCTTCGAAATCTTCTTTCTTGATAAAACGCACATCGTTGGTCGCCACCAACGGCGCGCCGAGCTTGTCGGCCAGGGCTACGGCAGCGTGCAGGTGCTCTTCATCGTTGGGACGGTTGGTGCGCTGCACTTCTACATAGAAGCGGTCGGGGAACACACCCATCCATTCGCGGGCCAACACCTCGGCTTCCTGGGGGTTGCCGCCCAGCAGCGCGATGCCGATTTCACCCTCTTTGGCCGCCGAGAGCATGATCACGCCCTCACTGGCTTCGGCCACCCACTCGCGCTCGATGATGATCGAGCCATTGCGTTGGCCGTCGATAAAACCGCGAGAAATCAATTCGGTGAGGTTGCGATAACCCACGCCATTCATTGCCAGGAGGCTGATGCGGCTCAGGGGGTTATCCGGGTCTTTATTGGACAGCCACAAATCGACGCCGCAGATCGGCTTGATACCGGCGCCCATGGCGTTCTTGTAGAACTTGACCAGCGAACACATGTTGTTCTGATCGGTCACCGCCACCGCAGGCATGTTCATGCCCACCAGGGTTTTGACCAGCGGTTTGATCCGTACCAGGCCGTCGACCAGGGAGTATTCAGTGTGCAGGCGCAGGTGAACGAATGAAGCCGGCATAGTGATCCTGTTCTAATACGTGGAGACAACAAGGCCCGGATTGTACCGGGCCTTGAGCAAAACATCAGCCTCGCGACTAAACCTCGCTGAGGCTCTCGCGCAGCTCGTAAGCCTGACGGACCGGGGCAAACGAGCGACGATGGATCGGCGTTGGGCCAAGACGAGCCAGCGCTTCCAGATGAACGGGCGTCGGGTAGCCTTTGTGGCCACCGATGCCATAGCCGGGGTAGATCAATTCGAACGCGGCCATTTCTCGGTCGCGACTGACCTTGGCTAGGATCGAGGCGGCGGCAATGGCCGGCACCTTGCTGTCACCCTTGACCACGGCTTGAGACGGCATCGCCAGTTTTGGGCAGCGGTTACCGTCGATCATCGCCATTTTTGGTGTGATGTGCAGGCCTTCGACCGCGCGCTGCATGGCGAGCATGGTGGCGTGCAGGATATTCAGCTTATCGATTTCTTCAACTTCGGCCCGCGCGATGTGCCAGCTCAGAGCCTTTTCGCAAATCTCGTCATAGAGCTTTTCACGGCGCGCTTCGGTGAGCTTCTTCGAGTCGTTGAGCCCTAGAATCGGACGGTTCGGGTCAAGAATCACCGCGGCCGTCACCACGGCGCCACACAGGGGGCCGCGCCCGACTTCATCAACACCGGCCACCAGTTCGTGGGCTTCGGCAACCAGGCTGAAATCCAGGCCGATTTGCGTCTTCATGGGGTTTCCTGTGTGTGACCAATCAGGGTCAGCACGGCATCCGCCGCCTGATTCGACGCATCACGGCGCAAGGTGCGATGGATGTCATCAAAACCACGGGTCTGCTCTTCGCCGCCGTCAATCAGGGGGAGTAGTGTGTGTGCCAGGGCCTCAGGCGTCGCATCGTCCTGCAACAATTCCGGTACCAGCAGGCGCTGGGCCAGCAGGTTGGGCAAGGAGATGTAGGGGCTTTTGACCATGCGCTTGAGAATCCAGAAGGTCAGCGGCGCCAGGCGATAGGCCACGACCATCGGGCGTTTGTACAGCAAGGCTTCCAGGGTCGCGGTGCCGGAGGCGATCAGCACCGCATCGCAGGCGGCCAGGGCCAGGTGCGACTGACCGTCGAGCAAGGTCAGCGGCAAGTTGCGCCCTACCAGCAGCGTCTCGATTTGCGCACGACGTTGCGGGCTCGCGCAGGGCAGCACGAAACGTACACCTGGCTTGAGCACCTGCAGCCGCTCGGCGGCGTCAAAAAACAGCGCGCCGAGGCGCCCCACTTCGCCGCCACGACTGCCCGGCATCAGCGCCACGAGCGGGCCGTCGGGCACGCCCAGCTCGGCACGGGCCGCCGCTCGGTCTGCTTGCAGAGGAATGGCGTCAGCCAGCGTGTGGCCGACAAACCGCACCGGCACGCCCTTCTCTTCGTAGAAACGGGCCTCGAACGGCAGCAGGGTCAGCATCAAGTCGCAGCCTTCACGGATCTTCAACACGCGCTTCTGCCGCCACGCCCACACGGACGGGCTGACGTAATGCACGGTCTTGATCCCGGCCTGACGCAACTTGAGCTCAATATTAAGGGTGAAATCCGGTGCATCGATGCCGATAAAGACGTCGGGTTTTTCTTCGATAAGGGTCTGGATCAGCAGCTTGCGACGAGCCAGCAGCTCACGCAGACGGCCCAGCACTTCCACCAGCCCCATGACCGACAAGCGCTCCATGGGAAAGTAGGAGGTGAGACCTTCGGCCTGCATCAGCGGGCCACCCACCCCGATAAATTCCACCGCAGGATGCTGGGCCTTGAGGGCTCGCATCAGGCCTGCGCCCAAAATATCACCGGAAGCTTCACCGGCCACCAGCGCAATACGCAGACTGCCCATGGTTAGCGGGTGATGCCGCGGGTCGATGCCTGGATCGAGTCACGGAACACCGCGACTTCCGGGAACTGCGTTGAAGGTTCGGACAGTTCGGCCAGGGCCTGCTCAACCGTCAGCCCCTGGCGATAAACCACCTTGTAGGCGCGGCGCAGGGCGTGAATCGCGTCTTCGCTGAAACCGCGACGACGCATGCCTTCAAAGTTCATGCTGCGCGCTTCGGCCGGGTTGCCGAAGACGGTAACAAACGCCGGTACATCTTTGCCGATGGCAGTGCCCATACCGGAAAAGCTGTGGGCGCCGATATGGCAATACTGATGCACCAGGGTAAAGCCGGACAGAATCGCCCAGTCATCCACGTGCACATGGCCCGCCAAAGCGGTGTTGTTGACCAGGATGCAATGGTTGCCGATCACACTGTCATGACCGATGTGCGCATAGGCCATAACCAGGTTGTGATCACCCAGCGTGGTCTCGGCACGATCCTGCACAGTGCCACGGTGAATGGTCACGCCTTCACGAATGATGTTGTGATCACCGATTACCAGACGTGTTTCTTCACCCTTGTACTTCATGTCCGGGGTGTCTTCGCCTACCGAGGAAAACTGGTAGATACGATTGTGTTTGCCAATGCGGGTCGGACCTTTAAGGATCACGTGTGGCCCGATGACAGTACCCTCGCCGATTTCAACACCTGCGCCGACGATCGACCAAGGGCCGACCTCAACGTCGGCGGCCAGAACGGCCGACGGATCGATGATTGCGCGAGGGTCAATCAAACTCATAGTTTGCGTTCCGCACAGATGATCTCGGCGGAGCACACTGGCTTGCCATCCACCGAGGCCTGGCATTCGAACTTCCAGATCTGGCGTTTGCAGCTGATGAACTTGGCTTCCAGAATCAACTGGTCACCCGGAGTGACCGGGTTGCGGAAACGCAGCTTGTCGGAGCCCACGAAATAATACAGCGTGCCATCGGCAGGCTTGAGGTCGAGCATTTTGAAACCAAGGATACCGGCAGCCTGGGCCATCGCTTCGATGATCAGAACGCCCGGCATGATTGGATGCGCAGGGAAGTGACCATTGAAGAACGGTTCGTTGATGCTGACATTCTTGTAGGCACGAATGCGCTTTTCCTCAACATTGAGGTCCGTCACACGGTCTACCAGCAAGAACGGGTAGCGGTGAGGCAGGTATTCGCGAATCTCGTTGATGTCCATCATTTCGGGGGGAAGCCTGTAATAAAGATTGGGGGCGGGCGGACTAAAAGCACGCCCCGCTAGCAAATCAAGGAGGCAGTCTAGCGGCTGTACACACTTGATATGGAAATGGTCTCAGCCTTCTGATGAAGCATTACCGCCAGGGGTCACGTCTCCAACACGCTTTTCCAGCTGTTTGAGGCGCCGGGCCATGTCGTCGAGCTGCCTCAACCGCGCTGCACTTTTGCGCCACTCAGCCGCAGGCTGCATGGCGGTACCGGAAGAATAGGCACCCGGCTCGGTAATCGAGTGGGTCACCATGGTCATGCCCGTGATGAACACGTTGTCGCAAATCTCGATATGCCCCACCAGCCCTACGCCACCGGCGAGCATGCAATGCTTGCCGATTTTGGTGCTGCCGGAAATACCCACGCACGCCGCCATGGCGGTGTGATCGCCGATCTGCACGTTGTGGGCGATCTGGATCTGGTTATCGAGCTTCACGCCGTTGCCGATCACGGTATCGGCCAAGGCCCCGCGATCCACTGCCGTGTTCACACCGATTTCCACGTCATCGCCGATCACTACGCCGCCGACCTGGGCAATCTTGTTCCAGATGCCTTTTGAGTTGGCAAAACCGAAGCCTTCGCCACCAATCACAGCGCCCGATTGAATGACGACCCGCTCACCGATACGCACATCGTGGTACAGGGTGACACGAGGCGCCAGCCAACCACCGGCACCGATTTCACAGCGCGCGCCAATGAAGCAATGCGCGCCAACTGTTACACCGGCGGCAATGCGCGCGCCGCTCTCGATCACGGCAAAGGCACCAATGGAGGCAGCAGGATCAACCTGCGCATCGTCGGCCACCACCGCAGACGGATGAATACCGGCGGCGGCTTTGGGCTTGGGATCAAACAGGTGTGAAACCTGGGCATAGGCCAGGTACGGGTCAGCTACAACCAGCGCATCCCCAATGAACCCTTCGGCGTCAGCAGCTTTGAGCAACACGGCTGCGGCTTTGCTGTCGACCAGGTATTTACGGTACTGAGGATTTGCGAGGAAGCTCAACTGAGCTGGGCCAGCCTCCTGCAAGGTGGCTAGCCCAGTAATTTCTTTCTCCGGGGAGCCACTCAAGGTGGCCCCCAGGAACTCGGCCAACTCGCCGAGCTTGATAGTCGCGGTCATGGCTTACTTCAGCTGGTTCATGCGCTCGATCACCTGACGGGTGATGTCGTATTGAGGCTTGACGTCAATCACGGCGCCGCGCTCGAACACCAGGTCAAAGGCACCTTTCTTGATGACTTCTTCCACTGCGCTGTCGAGCTTTGGCTTGAGCTGCTTGAGCATTTCGCGGTCAGCAACAGCCTTGGCTTCGTTCAGCTCCTTGGATTGGAACTGGTAGTCACGGGCCTTTTGCTTGAATTCAAGCTCCAGACGCTCGCGCTCGCCTTGCTGCATTTTGTCGCCACCGGCTACCAGACGATCCTGGATGCCCTTGGCGCTGCTTTCCAGCGTCTTCAGCTTGGTCAGCTGCGGACCGAATTTTTTCTCGGCATCCACTGCGTAACGTTTGGCCGCGTCGGATTCCAGCAGTGCCATCTGATAGTTCAGGACGGCAATTTTCATTTCGGCGAAGGCCGGTGTGGTTACCAGCACGGTGGCCAGCAGAACCAATTGAGTCAACTTACGCACGATGTACTCCTACAGAATCCGTTGTCGTTATCTTGGGTCAGACGCTTAGAACGTCTGGCCGAGGGAGAATTGGAAAATCTGGGTTTCAGCGTTATCCGGTTTCTTGATCGGCATGGCCAGAGCAAAGCTCAATGGGCCAAGCGCCGTCACCCAAGTCACGCCTACACCCACAGAGCTCGCCAGGTTACTCAAGCTCACGTCGTTGCATTGGGTGTTGGACACCGAGCCAGGCGCCGGGTTTTTAACCTGTTCGCACTTGGAGTCGAACACGTTACCCACATCCCAGAAGACCGAAGTACGCAGGGAACGCTGATCCTTGACGAACGGCAGCGGGAACAGAAGCTCCGCACCACCTTGAATCAACACGTTACCACCGAATGGCAGCGGGTCGTTGTCGCTGTCAGCCAGAGTGCCCTGGTTACCGGTTACAGCAGCGCCACGGCTCGGGGTACCGCGCGGGCCCAAGGTACTGTCCTTGAAGCCACGAACCGAGTTGAAACCACCTGCATAATAGTTCTCGTAGAACGGCAGACCATTGGTCGAACCATAACCGTCGCCATATCCCAACTCAGTGTGCAGGCGCACGGTGTAGTTATCGCTCAGCGGCTGGAACAACTGGCCACGGTAGTCGAGTTTGAAGAACGACAGGTCGCTGCCCGGCGTGGTGACTTCAGCCGTCAAGCTCTGAGAATGGCCACGGGTCGCCAGTACACCTTTGTTCAAGGTCGATTCCGACCATCCGGCCGACGCCTTGAAGTTAAGGAACTGATCGCCTTCCTTACGCACGAAGTCGAAGATTTCGTCCACGGTGTACACACCGGTCTTGATCTTGTCCTGCTGCGCGGTCAAGCCGAAGGTCAGACGCGAAGTCTCACTGATCGGGTAACCAACGTTGACACCAGCGCCCAGGCTGTCGATCGCATAGCTTGCAACATCAACGTCGAGGTCTTTGTAGTCAGTGGTGCGATAGAAGGCGTTGTAGCCCAGGCTTACACCATCAGCAGTCCAGTAGGGGTCGGTATAACCGAAGTTATATCGGCTCTGGTATTCGCTTCGGGTCAGGCCGATGGACACCTTGTTACCGGTACCGAGGAAGTTGTTCTGGGTAATCGAACCACCGAGGATCAAGCCGGCACTTTGTGCGAAGCCGACGCTGGCGGTGATGGAACCCGATGCCTGTTCTTCTACGGCGTAGTTCACGTCAACCTGGTCATCCACACCCGGTACGGCCGGGGTTTCGACGTTGACTTCCTTAAAGAAGCCCAGACGCTCAAGACGGGTCTTGGACTGGTCGATCAGGTAAGTCGACGCCCAGCCACCTTCCATCTGACGCATTTCACGACGCAGCACTTCGTCCGCAGACTTGGTGTTGCCACGGAAGTTGATGCGGTTCACGTAGGCACGCTTGCCTGGATCGACGACGAACGTGATGTCCACAGTGTGGTCTTCATCGTGCGGAGTCGGTACGCCGTTAACGTTGGCGAAGGTATAGCCTTCGTTACCCAGGCGGCGGGTGATCAGCTCGGACGTGGTGGTCATCAGCTTGCGCGAGAACACCTGGTCTTTCTGCACCAGCAGCAGGGACTTGACCTGGTCTTCAGGGACTTTCAAGTCGCCGCTGAGTTTAACGTCACGAACGGTGTACTTCTCGCCTTCGTTGACGTTAACAGTAATGTAGACGTGTTTTTTGTCCGGGGTAATGGAGACCTGGGTCGAAGCGATATCCATGTTGATATAGCCACGGTCCAGGTAGTAGGAACGCAGACGCTCCAGGTCACCGGACAGCTTTTCACGGGCGTACTTGTCATCGTTCTTGAAGAACGACAGCCAGTTGGTGGTCTTGAGTTCGAACAGGCCGATCAGGTCTTCATCATCAAACTTGGTGTTGCCCACCACGTTGATGTGCTGAATAGCCGCCACAGTGCCTTCGTTAATGTTGACCTTGAGGCCGACACGGTTACGAGGCTGCGGGATCACTTCGGTTTCCACCGTCGCGGAGTAGCGACCCTGGGCAACGTACTGGCGTTGCAGTTCGTTACGCACACCCTCAAGGGTGGCGCGCTGGAAGATCTCGCCCTCGGCCAGGCCGGATTGCTTGAGACCTTTCATCAAGTCTTCAGTGGAGATCGCCTTGTTACCTTCGATCTCGATACTGGCGACGGAAGGTCGCTCGACGACAGTGATGACCAGGACGTTACCTTCGCGACCCAGTTGGATATCTTGAAAGAACCCGGTTTTGAACAGCGCACGAGTGGACTCCACCAGGCGACGGTCATCAGCCTGTTCCCCGACGTTCAACGGCAAGGCACCAAAGACGCTACCGGCGGAAACCCGCTGGAGGCCGTTGACGCGAATATCGGAGATAGTGAAGGACTCGGCGTGAACTTCGGCGATCATCAATACGGTGAGAACCGCAGTTAGCAGCAGACGTTTCATGAAGTCCTTTCTTATTCCAACTGGCAATAAACAAACTGCCGCAAAATGCGGCAGATTCGCAATTCAGCGAAGCGTTACAG
>NZ_JAFCTN010000014.1:0-54685 GCF_049896045.1 Pseudomonas sp. PWP3-1b2 | reverse complement strand
AGGCTAATACTCAGATAAGCCAGGAAATTCAGGAAATCCGCGACACCCGACTGGGCAGAAGCGCCCGCCACTTTAGCAATGGTTATCGGTCCACTCAAGTTTTTTACCGAGAGCTCGCCGAACAACATTTTCTTGAGGGATTCGAGCGTCAGCACACTCATGGTCCAAGTGCGTTTTGCACCCTCGCCAATTGCTGCCAACGGCCCGTAACTCACCTCACGCAACATCGATGGTGGCCACTCGACGCCTTTGACGCCGGCACCCAGGTAACCCCCGGCCGCCTTGGCCTCCCCACGAACCGACAGGGTCACGGGGACATCGATTTGAGCACCATCGCGCTCAACTTTCAGCACAATTTTGGTATCAGGGCGTACACGCACCAGGTCAACCACCTGCTGCCAGTCGCCGAGCGCCTGACCATCCAGCGCCAACAGGCGGTCGCCGGTTTTCAGACCTGCGGCCTGAGCCGGCCCCTTCGGATCGAGCTCGGCAAGCACCGGCGGCAACGCCGGACGCCATGGACGGATGCCCAAAGACTTGATTGGATCAGGCTCATCGGAACCCTGAAGCCAGCGATCCAGCGCCAGTTCGCGCGGCGTTTCAGCGGTGGAGTCCTGATCGCGCACCACGACATTGACCGAGCCACTCTCACCCAAACGACGCACCAGGCGAAGATTGACATCGCGCCAACCCATGGTGGGCTCGCCATCAATGGATACAATTTCCTGCCCGGCAGTCAGCCCAGCCTTGGCCGCAATGCTGCCAACTTCGACAGCACCGATGACGGGACGCATCTCCTGGCTACCGACCATGGCCAGGATCCAGAAAAACACCATCGCCAGCAAAAAGTTGGCGATCGGGCCGGCGGCAACAATGGCGATACGCTGACGGACGGTCTTGCGATTGAACGACTGGTCCAGCTGATCTGCCGGTACTTCGCCTTCGCGCTCATCGAGCATCTTGACGTAACCACCCAGCGGGATGGCTGCAATCACGAACTCGGTGCCACGGCGGTCGTGCCAGCGCAGCAACGGCATGCCGAAACCGACGGAAAAGCGCAAGACCTTGACGCCGCAACGACGCGCCACCCAAAAGTGGCCGAATTCGTGGAAGGTGACCAGCACACCCAGAGCAACCAGGGTGCCGACAATCATGTAGAGCGCACTCATCTAATTTCTCCGCATTCCAATCCAGTGCCTGAAGGCGCAAACCTGCCCACAGACTAACGCGCGTTGCGGTTCAACCATTGCTCGGCCAGGGCCCGGGCTTTTGCATCCGCCTCGAACACTGCACCCAAATCATTTACAGCCACGACCGGCTCAAGGCTCAAAACGTCCTCGATGATACTCGCGATCTGTGGAAAGCGGATGCGCCGTTCGAGAAACGCCGCTACAGCCACTTCATTCGCCGCATTGAGCATCGCCGGAGCGCTGTTGCCCGCTTCCGCAGCTTGACGCGCCAGGCGCAGGCACGGGAAGCGCTGCTCGTCCGGCGCTTCGAAATCCAGCCGGGCAATGGCAAACAGGTCCAACGGCGCTACACCCGAGTCTATCCGTTCCGGCCAGGCCAGGGCATTGGCGATCGGTGTGCGCATATCAGGGTTACCCAACTGGGCCAGCACCGAACCGTCCACATAGTCGACGAGCGAATGAATCACACTTTGTGGATGAATCACCACTTCGACCTGATCAGGCCGTGCGTCGAACAGCCAGCACGCCTCGATCAACTCCAGGCCCTTGTTCATCATGCTCGCCGAATCCACGGAAATCTTGCGCCCCATGGACCAGTTCGGGTGTGCACAGGCCTGGTCCGGCGACACATGCTCCAGCTCAGCCAACGGAGTTTGCCGGAATGGGCCACCGGATGCCGTCAGAAGAATCCGGCGTACACCCACCTGACTCAGGCCACGGGCAAAATCGCCGGGCATGCACTGAAAGATCGCGTTGTGCTCGCTGTCGAGGGGCAGCAAAACGGCGCCGCTCTTGCGTACCGCTTGCATAAAAAGCGTGCCGGACATCACCAGCGCTTCTTTATTGGCCAACAGGATTTTCTTGCCGGCGTCGACGGCGGCCAGTGTTGGACGCAAACCTGCCGCGCCAACAATAGCGGCCACCACGGTGTCCACCTCGGCGTCAGCCGAGACCTGGCACAAGCCCTCCTCGCCCACCAATACCTGCGTGGCAAGGCCTGCGGCGCGCAGGCCATCCTGCAAGCTTCGAGCAGCGACTGCCTCGGGCACTACGGCGAACCGGGGCACGTGACGCACGCACAGGGCCAGCAATTCATTAAGGCGGGAGAAACCGGTCAGGGCGAACACTTGGTAACGATCGGGATGGCGGGCGATAACATCCAGGGTACTCAGCCCGACCGAACCAGTGGCACCGAGTACGGTGACCTGTTGCAAGCCGCTCACGAAGCGGTCATCCACAACAGCACGGCGAAGATCGGAATCGCCGCGGTAAGGCTGTCAATTCGGTCCAGCACACCACCATGACCCGGCAGCAGGTTGCTGCTGTCCTTGATACCGGCCTGGCGCTTGAACATGCTTTCAGTAAGGTCGCCCACCACCGAGATGAACACGACAATGGCCGTGCCCAGCAGGGCCAGGAATATTTCCTTCAGCGACCAGTCACGCACAAGCCCGACAACCAGGGTGATCACCAGCGTCAATGCCAGACCGCCGTATACCCCTTCCCAGCTTTTGCCCGGACTGACGGCCGGCGCCAGCTTGCGCTTGCCGAACGCCCGACCGGAGAAGTAGGCGCCAATATCAGCGCCCCACACCAGCACCATCACAGCCAGGATGAGCCAGTTGCCCATCGGTGCATTTTTGATCTCAACCAACCCTTGCCAGGCCGGCAGCAGCACCAGCAAGCCAATCACCAGCTTGCTGGCAACACTCGACCAATGGCCGCTGGTACGCGGATACGTCAGCACCAGGAAGGTGGCAAGCACCCACCACAACACCGCAGCGCCGAGTACCCATGGCACAACAGTGCTGGAAAGGGTGTGCATCAGGAACAACAACAGCGCCACGACTGCGGCGTAAACCACCCGCGGCAGCTGAGCGTTGAAGCCCGCCAGGCGCGCCCATTCCCAGGCACCCAGGGTCACGACCAGGCCAATAAACAGCGCAAAGCCGGACCCGTCGAGCAGGAAAAACCCGCACAAGGCAATCGGCAGCAGGATGAGTGCTGTGATGATTCGTTGTTTAAGCATTTAAACCCGGGCTCCAGCTTCGATCTGCTCGCTCGTTTTACCGAAGCGACGCTGACGGGAAGCGAAATCGGCCAGCGCATTACGCATGGCATCGTGTTTGAAGTCCGGCCAGAACAGGTCGGAGAAGTACAACTCGGTGTAGGCCAGCTGCCACAGCAGGAAATTGCTGATGCGGTGCTCACCACCGGTTCGGATGCACAAGTCGGGCAATGGCAGGTCGCCGGTTACCAGACACGTCTGCAAGAGTTCAGGCGTGATGTCATCCGGCCGCAGATGGCCGGCCTGCACTTCGCGGGCAAGCCGCTGCGCAGCCTGGGCAATGTCCCACTGACCACCGTAATTGGCGGCAATCTGCAGCACAAAACGGTTGGCGCCGGCGGTGATGGCCTCGGCTTCGCGCATGGCCGCCTGCAGTTCCGGGTGGAACCGCGAGCGATCACCGATGATACGCAGGCTGATGTTGTTGTCATTGAGGCGCTTGGCCTCACGACGCAGGGCCTTGAAGAACAAGTCCATCAAGGCACTGACTTCTTCGGCAGGCCGCTGCCAGTTTTCACTGGAGAAGGCGAACAGGGTCAACACTTCGACCTTGGCCTCGGCGCACACCTCGATCACTGCCCGTACCGCATCAACACCCGCTTTATGCCCGGCGACACCCGGCATAAAGCGTTTTTTCGCCCAGCGATTATTCCCATCCATGATGATCGCGACATGGCGCGGCACCGCGGAGGGCACAGTCTGCTTGGTCTTTTCCATGAAGGCGTCCTGATCCCTTATACGGCCATCAGGTCCTTTTCTTTCTCTTCCGTGGCCTTGGTGATCTGGGCCTCGGATTCCTTGGTCAGCTTGTCGATATCAGCGATGGCACGACGCTCCTCGTCTTCGCTGATTTCCTTGTCCTTGACCAGCTTCTTCAAGTCACCCAACGCATCACGACGGATGTTGCGCACAGCAACACGCGCATCTTCAGCGGCGCTGCGCGCCTGCTTGGTGAAGCCCTTGCGGGTTTCCTCAGTCAGGGCAGGCATGGAGATCAGCAGCAACTCGCCCAGGTTGGTCGGGTTGAGGTTCAGGCCGGCGCTCTGGATGGCCTTGTCGACAGCACCGAGCATGTTGCGCTCGAAGGCCACGACTTGCAGGGTGCGCGAGTCTTTTACGGTGATGTTAGCGACTTGGGTGATGGAGGTGTCTGTGCCGTAGTACGGCACCATCACGCTACCCAGAATGCTTGGGTGTGCCTTGCCTGTACGAATCTGACCAAACGCGTGGTTCAGCGACTCCAGGGATTTGTGCATGCGCTCTTGAGCGTCTTTTTTGATTTCGTTGATCATTGTTCGATTTCCTCGATCAGAGTCCCTTCCGCGCCGCCGTGTACGATATTCAGCAGGGCGCCGGGCTTGTTCATGTTAAATACGCGCAGCGGCATCTTGTGGTCGCGGCACAGGCAAATAGCCGTCAGGTCCATCACACCCAGCTTGCGATCCAGCACTTCATCGTAGGTCAGATGATCGAACTTCTCGGCATGCGGGTCTTTGAATGGGTCTGCAGTGTAAACACCGTCAACCTTGGTGGCTTTGAGCACCACGTCCGCGTTGATTTCGATACCACGCAGGCAGGCTGCCGAATCCGTGGTGAAGAACGGGTTACCGGTACCGGCAGCAAAAATCACCACTTCCTTGGAATCGAGGTGGCGCATGGCTTTGCGTCGATCATAGTGATCGGTCACACCCACCATGGAAATGGCCGACATGACGATAGCGGTAATGTTGGCTCGCTCGAGTGCGTCGCGCATGGCCAGGGCGTTCATCACAGTGGCCAGCATGCCCATGTGGTCGCCGGTTACCCGATCCATACCCGCAGCGCTCAGTGCAGCACCGCGAAACAGGTTACCACCACCGATAACCAGGCCGACCTGAACGCCGATGCCAACCAGTTGGCCGACTTCCAGCGCCATGCGGTCGAGTACCTTGGGATCAATCCCGAACTCTTCCGAGCCCATCAGGGCCTCGCCGCTAAGCTTGAGTAGAATGCGTTTATAGCGAGCCTGATAACCACTGCCCTGCTGAGCCATTGCGAATCTCTCCTGCGGCGTATTTTTAAAAATTCTTGGCGAGCCGTTTACGGCTTGCGTTTACTCTAGCTGGACGCTATCACAGCGCCATCGGAACACGGCTTTGTAAGCCAGTTCCGACAGGAATCCAAATAAATTCGGCCTTCCCATTTGAAAAGAGGCTGCGCGCGTGAGCGGGCAGCCTCTTTCGGGCGACAGTTAAAAAACCGTCTTATTGCTTTGCAGCAGCAACTTGGGCAGCAACTTCAGCAGCGAAGTCGTCGACCGGCTTCTCGATGCCGTCGCCTACTTTGTAGTAGGTGAAGGAAACGATTTCAGCACCGGCTTTCTTGGCCAGTTCGCCAACCTTGATTTCAGGGTTCTTGACGAACGCCTGCTCAACCAGGGAAGCCTCAGCCAGGAACTTGCTGATACGGCCCTTGATCATGTTTTCAACGATGTTCTCTGGCTTGCCAGCGATTTTGTCAGCGTTGAGGCTCAGGAACACGGCTTTCTCGCGTTCGATTGCGTCAGCGGAAACTTCCGATGGCAGCAGGAATTCAGGGTTGCTGGCGGCTACGTGCATAGCGATGTCTTTGGCCAGTTCAACGTCGCCGCCTTTAAGGGCAACCACAACGCCGATTTTGTTGCCGTGCAGGTAACCACCAACAACATCACCTTCAACGCGAGCCAGGCGACGGATGTTGACGTTTTCGCCAACTTTGCCGACCAGTACCAGGCGATCCGCTTCTTGAGCTTCGATCAACGGCTCAACAGTGGTCAGCTTGTCGTCGAATGCTTTCTTGACGCTGGCAGCAACGAATGCCTTGAAGTCGTCTTGCAGAGCGAGGAAGTCGGTCTGCGAGTTCACTTCCAGCAGAACGGCATTTTTACCGTCTTCAACCAGAGCAATAGCGCCTTCAGCCGCTACGTTGCCGGCTTTCTTGGCAGCCTTGATGGCGCCCGAAGCACGCATGTCGTCGATGGCTTTTTCGATGTCGCCGCCGGCCTTGGTCAAGGCCTTTTTGCAATCCATCATGCCTTCGCCGGTACGCTCACGCAGTTCTTTAACCAAAGCTGCAGTAATCTCTGCCATTTCAAAATCCTCTTGGATAGGTTTTCAACCATTCCACCCGATCAAACGGGCGATCAATTCTTCCCGAATCTCCGTTGTAGGCCGCCGCACGTTACAGTCGCTGTGTTGCGCTACCGCAAGTGAGTGCCGACAAACGGTTTTCGAGGTGGCAAAAAGGGGGCCAAGCCCCCTTTTTGCTTACTGAGTCAACGCCAGGGCGTCAATTACTCAGCGGCAGCTACCGGAGCTTCTTCAACGAACTGCTCGGTACCACCAGCAACGTGGTTGCGGCCACGGATTACAGCGTCAGCCATCGAACCCATGTACAGCTGGATAGCGCGGATTGCGTCATCGTTGCCTGGGATGATGTAGTCAACGCCTTCCGGGCTGCTGTTGGTATCGACTACACCGATAACCGGGATGCCCAGCTTGTTGGCTTCGGTGATCGCGATGCGCTCGTGATCAACATCGATAACGAACAGTGCGTCAGGCAGACCGCCCATGTCCTTGATACCACCCAGGGAACGATCGAGCTTTTCCAGGTCGCGAGTGCGCATCAGCGCCTCTTTCTTGGTCAGCTTGGCGAAAGTACCGTCTTCGGCTTGCACTTCAAGGTCACGCAGACGCTTGATGGAAGCACGGATGGTTTTGAAGTTGGTCAGCATGCCGCCCAACCAGCGGTGATCGACGTACGGCGAACCGCAACGTGCTGCTTCTTCAGCAACGATCTTGCCAGCGGAACGCTTGGTGCCGACGAACAGAATCTTGTTTTTGCCCTGGGCCAGACGCTCTACGAAAGTCAGAGCTTCGTTGAACATTGGCAGGGTTTTTTCAAGGTTGATAATGTGGATCTTGTTACGCGCGCCGAAAATGTACTTACCCATTTTCGGGTTCCAGTAACGGGTCTGGTGACCGAAGTGCACACCGGCCTTCAGCATATCGCGCATGTTGACTTGGGACATGATAGTTCCTTAATAAGTCGGGTTTGGCCTCCACGCATCCCAATGACCAACCAGCGGCTTCAAGCCTCCGGCACCCAGGTCATCGTGTCGACACGTGTGTGGATTTAAGCTCTGCGGGGTATCCCCGGAAAGCGGCGCATTTTATACCACAGGATCCTCGAAAACGGAACACGCATTCACATTCGCTGCCGGCCGCTTTGATGTAACCCCTTGAATAGAGCCAACATGCCCCTACCCTATAGAGAGAAGCGATCATCAGGGGCTCATGATTTGAGGCCATCGTCTGTTAGAATCGCGTTTTTTGAGGCTTGTGCGAATTCTGTAACCTTTTGTCGCACGCCCGCAAACCGTATTGATTTCAGCGCGTCGCGCTAGAGAGAGCCTGTATGACCGTTAGTTTGAAAACCGCCGAAGACATCGCCGGCATGCGCATTGCCGGCAAACTGGCTGCCGACGTGCTGGAAATGATTGCCGAGCATGTCAAGCCAGGCGTCACCACCGACACGCTGAACCAGATCTGCCACGACTATATAGTCAACGTACAAAAAGCCATCCCTGCGCCGCTGAATTACAAAGGCTTCCCCAAGTCGATCTGCACCTCGGTCAACCACGTGGTCTGCCACGGGATTCCCGGCGACAAGCCGTTGAAGGATGGCGACACCCTTAACATCGACGTCACCGTGATCAAGGACCGCTATTTCGGCGATACCAGCCGCATGTTCCACGTCGGCACCGTGCCGGTGTGGGCCGAGCGCCTGTCCCAGGTGACTCAGGAGTGCATGTACAAGGCCATCGAAATCGTCAAACCCGGCTGCCGCCTGGGCGACATCGGTGAAGTGATCCAGAAACACGCCGAAAAGAACGGTTTCTCGGTGGTCCGTGAATTCTGCGGCCACGGCATCGGCACCGTATTCCATGAAGAGCCACAGATCCTGCACTACGGCCGCGCCGGCACCGGCATGGAACTGAAAGCCGGCATGACCTTTACCATCGAGCCGATGATCAACCAGGGCAAGGCCGACACCAAGGTGCTGGGCGACGGCTGGACCGCCATCACCAAGGACCGCAAGCTCTCGGCTCAGTGGGAACACACCCTGCTGGTCACAGAAACCGGCTATGAAATCTTCACCCTGCGCGCCGACGACACGATTCCACGCGTTTCGGCTTAAAGGCTGGCCTGGTTTTCCAACGCTGTGTTGTGACTGACTGATAGATAGAAAGGAAAGCCGATCGATGCCCCAGGTGGATCCCGAACTCTTCGACCGTGGCCAGTTCCAGGCGGAACTGGCCTTGAAGGCGAGCCCTATTTTCGCCTTCAAGAAGGCTATCCGCCAGGCGCGCGAAGTGCTCGATGCGCGCTTTCGCAGCGGGCGGGACATCCGCCGGCTGATCGAGGACCGCGCCTGGTTCGTCGACAACATCCTGCAAAAGGCTTGGGAACAATTCAATTGGAGCGAAGACGCTGATATCGCTCTGGTGGCGGTCGGCGGCTATGGTCGCGGCGAACTGCATCCCTACTCGGATATCGACCTGCTGATCCTGCTGGACAGCGCCGATCATGAGATCTTTCGCGATTCCATCGAGCGTTTTCTCACATTGCTGTGGGACATCGGCCTGGAAGTCGGTCAGAGCGTACGCTCGGTGGACGAATGCGCCCAAGAGGCCCGCGCCGACCTGACCGTCATCACCAACCTGATGGAAAGCCGCACCATTGCCGGCCCCGAGCGCCTGCGTCAACGCATGCTCGAAGTCACCAGCACCGCGCACATGTGGCCAAGCAAGGAGTTTTTCCTGGCCAAGCGCGCCGAACAGAAGGCCCGGCACCACAAGTACAACGACACCGAATACAACCTGGAACCCAACGTCAAAGGCTCGCCCGGCGGGCTGCGGGATATTCAGACGATCTTGTGGGTTGCCCGTCGTCAATACGGCACCCTGAACCTGCGCGCCCTGGCGGGTGAAGGCTTCCTGGTGGAGAGCGAAAACGCGCTGCTGGCCTCTTCCCAGGAGTTCCTGTGGAAAGTGCGCTACGCCTTGCACATGCTCGCCGGGCGTTCTGAAGACCGCCTGCTGTTTGACCATCAGCGCTCCATCGCCACACTGCTGGGGTTTGAAGGCGAAGACGCGAAGTCCAGCATCGAAAGCTTCATGCAGCAGTACTACCGGGTGGTCATGAGCATTGCCCAGCTCAGCGACCTGATCATCCAGCACTTCGAAGAAGTGATTCTGGCCCCCGAAGACGAGGCGCCACCGCAGCCGATCAACTCACGTTTCCAGCTGCACGACGGCTACATCGAGGCGCGCAACGACAACGTGTTCCGCCGCACCCCGTTCGCCATGCTGGAGATCTTCGTGCTGATGGCCCAGCAGCCGGAAATCAAAGGCGTGCGCGCCGATACCATCCGTTTGCTGCGAGAAAATCGCCACCTTATCGACGACGATTTTCGCAACGACATCCGCAATACCAGCCTGTTTATCGAGCTGTTCAAGTGCAGGATCGGCATTCACCGCAACCTGCGCCGCATGAACCGTTACGGCATACTCGGGCGCTACCTGCCGGAATTCGGCTTTATTGTCGGGCAAATGCAACACGACCTGTTCCACATCTATACCGTGGACGCCCACACCCTGAATCTGATCAAACACCTGCGTAAGTTGCAGTACACCCAGGTGTCAGAGAAATTCCCGCTGGCCAGCAAGCTAATGGCCAGGCTGCCCAAGCCGGAGCTGATCTACCTGGCCGGCCTGTACCACGACATCGGCAAGGGCCGGCATGGCGACCACTCGGAAATCGGCGCGGTCGACGCCGAAGCCTTTTGCCAGCGCCACCAATTGCCCGTGTGGGACAGCCGCCTGATCGTCTGGCTGGTACAAAACCATTTGGTGATGTCCACCACTGCCCAGCGCAAGGACTTGTCCGACCCACAGGTGATCCACGACTTCGCCGGGATCGTCGGCGATGAAACCCACCTCGACTACCTGTACGTGCTGACCGTTTCCGACATCAACGCCACCAACCCGACGCTGTGGAACTCGTGGCGCGCCAGCCTGTTGCGCCAGCTCTACACCGAAACCAAGCGCGCCTTGCGCCGTGGCCTGGAAAACCCGGTGGACCGCGAAGAGCAGATCCGCCGCACCCAAAGCGCGGCCCTGGATATCCTCGTGCGTGGCGGTAACGACCCGGACGATGTCGAGCAATTGTGGTCGCAATTGGGCGACGATTACTTCCTGCGCCACACCGCTGGCGACGTTGCCTGGCACAGTGACGCGATCCTGCAACAGCCCGCTGATGGCGGCCCGCTGGTGCTGATCAAGGAAACCACGCAGCGCGAATTCGAAGGCGGCACGCAGATTTTCATCTACGCGCCGGACCAGCACGACTTCTTCGCGGTGACCGTGGCTGCGATGGACCAGCTCAACCTGAACATTCATGACGCGCGGGTTATCACCTCCAGCAGCCAGTTCACCCTCGACACCTACATCGTGCTCGACACTGACGGCGACTCGATTGGCGACAACCCGGCACGCGTGAAAAAAATCCGTGAAGGCCTTACCGAGGCCCTGCGCAACCCTGACGACTACCCGACCATCATCCAGCGTCGGGTACCGCGCCAACTCAAGCACTTTGCGTTTGCGCCCCAGGTGACCATTTCCAACGACGCCCAACGTCCGGTTACCGTGCTGGAACTCAGCGCGCCGGATCGCCCAGGGTTGTTGGCACGCATCGGCGGGATTTTCCTGGAGTTCGACCTGTCGTTGCAAAATGCCAAGATCGCGACCCTCGGCGAGCGCGTGGAAGACGTGTTCTTTATTACCGACGCCGACAACCAGCCGCTGTCAGACCCGGAACTGTGTCTGCGCTTGCAGGAAGCCATCGTCGAGCAGTTGAGCGTGACCCAAGAGGCGGGCGTCGAGCTGACGCGCCTGACTATTTGATTATTTAACCTTGTAAACACGACCCCGGTGGGGAGCTGGCTTGCCTGAGATGCGTGCGCCACAGTGTCGCTGGCACACCGAGGTGATGCCTTCGCAGGCAAGCCAGTTCCCACAGGGTCTGTGCCCAACGTGATAGAGGCTTTCATGAACAACGCTCTGAACCAACTGCAGCCCTACCCATTCGAGAAACTGCGCGCCCTGCTCGGCAGCGTCACACCGAACCCGGATAAACGCCCGATTGCCCTGTCCATCGGCGAGCCCAAGCATAAGTCCCCGGAGTTCGTTGCCAAGGCGCTGGCTGACAACCTCGACCAAATGGCCGTGTACCCAAGCACCCTGGGCATCCCGGCACTGCGCGAAACCATCGGTGCCTGGTGCGAGCGTCGCTTCAACGTGCCCAAAGGCTGGCTTGACCCGGCGCGCAACATTCTGCCGGTCAACGGCACCCGTGAAGCCCTGTTTGCCTTCACCCAGACCGTGGTTAACCGTGGCGACGATGCGCTGGTCGTCAGCCCGAACCCGTTCTACCAAATCTACGAGGGCGCAGCGTTCCTGGCCGGTGCCAAGCCGCACTACCTGCCGTGCCTGGACAGCAACGGCTTCAACCCGGACTTCGACGCGGTGACGCCGGACATCTGGAAACGCTGCCAGATTCTGTTCCTGTGCTCCCCCGGCAACCCGACCGGCGCGCTGATCCCGGTCGAGACGCTGAAAAAGCTCATCGCCCTTGCCGACGAATACGACTTCGTCATCGCCGCCGACGAGTGCTACAGCGAACTCTACTTCGACGAACAAACCCCGCCGCCAGGCCTGCTCAGCGCCTGCGTCGAACTGGGCCGCCAGGACTTCAAGCGGTGCGTGGTGTTCCACAGCCTCTCCAAACGCTCCAACCTGCCGGGCCTGCGCTCGGGCTTTGTGGCCGGCGACGCCAACATCCTCAAGGCCTTCCTGCTGTACCGCACCTACCACGGCTGCGCGATGCCGGTGCAAACCCAGCTGGCGAGTATTGCCGCCTGGCAGGACGAAGCCCACGTTCTGGCTAACCGCGACTTGTACCGGGAAAAATTCGACGCCGTGCTGGCGATCCTCAAGCCGGTGCTGGAGGTACAAAGCCCGGATGGCGGGTTCTATCTATGGCCAAACGTGAATGGTGACGATGCCGCTTTTTGCCGCGACTTGTTCGTGGAGGAGCACGTGACCGTGGTGCCGGGCTCGTACCTTTCACGCGGAGTAGACGGCGTCAACCCTGGTGCCGGGCGTGTGCGCCTTGCTTTGGTTGCCCCGCTGGCGGAATGCGTGGAAGCGGCCGAGCGGATTCGGGACTTTATTCAACGTCGCCGCTGAGTGTCCGGCCTGCGTTTGCTTCAGGTAAACGCAGGCTTACAACTTCGTACAGTGTGATCGGAACTTTCCTGCGATTTGAACGAATACATCAAAACACTCGTTCTCACTCAGCGCAGGAAATAACACATGATAAGCACCATTCCCCTTGCTGTTTTTCAGCCCCAACTCTCCGCCCCCGTCAGCGAAAATGCTGCAGACTCCGGACAACCCCTTTCCCGAAGCCGGCGCAACGTTAGCGAACCGGCCAAATACTGGCCGCAAAACAGCACGCTAAAGATAGCCATGTATGAATACGACATGGATGACGAATACGTGTTGGCCGTCAAACAAGCCGCCAGCGAATGGCTGCCGCATATCAATCTAAAGTTCGAATTCGTACCTGGTGAGGAAGGCGACGTACGCATCACACAGAATATAGGCAACAACGGAGGGGGCGCCTCGGCGCTCGGGACAGAAGCACTCGATGTGTCTCCCGGCTACCCGACCATGTCGTTACCAGAAAATCATAAGCACCCCAGATTCAAGTTCGTCGTCATGCACGAATTCGGACACATGCTCGGGGCTCATCATGCCCACCAACATCCGGACTCCCATATTCCGTGGGATATGGACAAAGTCTATGAAGGCTACAGTCGCATTGCAGGAATGGATCGACAAGCGGTGCAAAACAATATTCTGCCTCTGCCTCGTTCCAGCCAATACGACTTCCTGCCCTACGATGGCGACTCGGTCATGCACTATGAAGTCCCTTATGCCGTGACCCACGGGGACTGGGGCCAGTCTGAAACCTGGTCGCTGAGCGACGGCGACATCGCCTGGGCAGAAAAGGCCTACCCAAAAACGATACCCGCTATTTCTTGAGGCCCGGATTCGCCCCGCTCATGTGCAGATCCGCCAATACCTCTCGCAGCACGTCATCACCCCCTCTGGTGATGACGGCTAAAACTGTGGCTTGTTGATCAGCGCCACATGGAACCGTTCACTCAGCACTCACCACCCAAGGGGCGGACGTACACACTGAATGGATGCTATCGCCTGCCAACGACCGACCTGGAACATTGATGATCAATACTCTATCGCCCCTTTCCTACACCCGTCCCGAATTCAATCACGCCCCAATAGATCCCCCCGCCTCCGTCAGGCATAAACGCGGCGTCGCGCTTACCAAAAACCTATGGCGCCAAGGTTCAACGATTACTATTTCATTTTCAGATATAACGGATAAAGGCAAAGACTACTTAAAGAAAAACATTAATCTTTGGCAACCCCATGTCAACTTGAAATTCAACTTTGTCGAGACCGGCGGCGACATTCGAATTTCGGGTAAAAAAGACAATTCAGGAAACTGGTCCAAGATAGGCACAGACGCAAAAGACGTGCACAGTAGCGACCCCACAATGCACATTAATACGTTCGATATAACAATAGGCGCTCTCAATCATGCAATACGGCACGAGTTTGGGCACGCACTTGGACTGATGCATGAACACCAGCATCCCAATCACCCCATAAAGTGGAACAAGGAAGCCGTGTACGAGGTGATTGGTAAACTTGGTGAGGACAAACCGAGCATCGACGGAAACATCCTGGATACCATCGATAAAAAAAGCGTAATTACCTCGGACTACGATTCGAAGTCGGTTATGCACTACGAAGTTACACCGCAGCTAACCACTGATGGATATGAAGTGGGCTTTAACGAGGATATATCGGAAGGCGACAAGCAAATGATCGCACGCATTTATCCGCCTGGATTCATACAAAGCCGTCGGATCCGTATTTCGTAGCCGTTTCATTACCCGCACTGCGCAACGCAGTGCAGGGGGTTTAGCAACGCGGAACCAAACCTCTCAGCTCGCCACGAATAGGCAACAACCCTTCGCGAGCACAACGTGCCAGCTCACGTGCGAAACAGCGGGCAAACCATCCCTGAAAACACTCACCTGTCCCAGTGCGATCAGGACGCTGTCAGACGGCTATATACACCCCGCTCCGCGGAACTCAGCGCATGACGTGGGTCGCCTATTTTACGGCGCCCAGGTTTGCTTCACTCATGTCCAGATCTGCCAACACCTCTCGCAGCACGTCATCACCAATCTGGTGATGGCGGCTCAAACTGTATAGCTCCAAGCGCTGCGCGCGCAGGGCCTTGAGCCGTAACCTGCGTTCAAGCAGGTCCATCTGCTGCGCCAGTGCCTGGGCTTCGGCCGAGTCGTTGAACACTTCCAACTGATGGCGGTATTCAGACATCAGGCGCGCCTTGAGCTCAGTGGCCAAGGCCGCCTGTGCGGCGTCCTGGGTCTCGGTTTCTGCCGGTTCCTCGGCTTCCAGTGCATGAATGGCGGCCACGGCGGTTTTCTTCCAGGCTTCGCGCACTTCGTTATGGCGCTTTTCATCCGGGCTTTTTTCGATGCCGCGCAACAGCAGCGGCAAGGCAATGCAGGCGGCGATCAGCGATAACAGGATCACCCCGGCGGCTATGAAGATCAGCAGGTCACGCTCAGGAAACTCCTGCCCCGGCGCCAGCAGCAAAGGCACCGACATCACACCGGCCAGGGTCACCGCACCGCGCACGCCGCCGACGGTCAGCAGCCAGCAGGAACGGGCGGTCGGCACCATCGTCAGCTCGCTTTTCCCCCGCAGCCGGCGGATCAGGCCTGACAGGCGCCAGATGCTCTGCACCCAGATAAACCGCAACACCACCAGCACCAGAAAGATCGCGATCACGTCCAGGCAGCGGTACAGCAGGCTTGGCCACAACGTCGGTTCATGGCTGACCACCGCCTTGATAATGTCCGGCAGCTGCAGGCCCAGCAGCAGGAATATCAGGCCGTTGAAGGCGAACTCCAACAATGACCATACGCTGCGATTGAGCAGTCGCGTACTGGTCTGACGTGGCAGCAAGTCGAGCCAGCTTTGCATCATGCCCGCCGCCACGGCCGAGAGGATGCCCGACGCTCCAAGTCGCTCGGCCAATACGTAAGCGGCAAACGGCAGCAATAACATGAACACCACGTGCGTCGCCGGGTCGTCCCAGCCGCGGGCGATCATCCAGGCCCGCAAGCGCCCGACCAGCCAGCTCAGTGCCACACCAACGGCCAAACCGCCGACGGCTACCAGCACAAAGGTCAAGCTTGCATCGGCCAGGGAAAACACCCCGGTCAGCGCGGCCGCCAGGGCGAACTTGAAGGTCACCAGGCCCGACGCGTCATTCATCAGCGCCTCGCCCTGCAACATATGCATCAAAGGCTTGGGCAGGCGATTTTGGGCGATGGCCGACACTGCCACGGCATCTGTCGGCGACAAAATAGCCGCCAGCGCGAAGGCGACCGGCAGCGGGATCGTCGGCAATAACCAGTGAATGAAATACCCGGCGCCGATCACGGTAAACAGCACCAGCCCGACCGCCAACGTCAATATCGGGCCTTTGAGACGCCACAATTCACGCTTGGGCATGCGCCAGCCGTCAGAGAACAACAGCGGCGGCAGGAACAAAAACAGGAACAGCTCCGGGTCCAGTGCCACGTGCAGCCCCAGCGTGGGCCACGCCAACAATGCCCCGGCCGCTATCTGCACCAAGGGTAACGGCAGGGGAATGACACGCCCGACAAGACGCGAAACGCTGACCAGCATCAGCATGATAAGAACGGTGTAGGCGGTTTGCATAAAGCGGAATTCCCGGACTATCGACTTGCAATAAGACACCTCAGGCAACATCTTGCCGTTGAAGTGCCATATTCCCCGGCTATGTTAACCACCTATGCTGCGCGATGGCTTTTGCACAAAAGTCGCATCGGTTCAGCGATGGGCATGACGAGCGGCACCCAAACCCGCTGGGCGTGGCATAATCCGTAACCTTTCGTTTTCATTCGTACACGACATCCGTTCAGAGGGGGGCAATTCCTTGACCGCTTCAAGCAAAACGTTGCACCTTTTTGGCATTAAAGCCTGTGACACCATGAAAAAGGCGCGCACCTGGCTCGATGAGCACGCGGTGAGCTATGAATTTCACGACTACAAAACGGCCGGTATCGACCGTGAACACTTGACCCAATGGTGCAATGAGCACGGTTGGCAGGTGGTTTTGAACCGTGCGGGCACCACCTTTCGCAAACTCGAAGACGAACGCAAAGCCGATCTCGATCAGTCGAAAGCCATTGAATTGATGCTCGCACAGCCCTCGATGATCAAGCGCCCAGTGCTCGATCTCGGTGACAGAACCCTGATTGGCTTCAAGCCAGATAGTTATTCGGCGGCCCTGAAGTAGGCCAGCCTTCCATTTTTGTAGAGGTAACAGCATGTCCAATTCCCTGTTCAGCCTGGGCTTCGGCGTCGGCACTCAGAACCGCCAAGGTGCTTGGCTGGAAGTGTTTTACGCACAACCGTTGCTTAACCCATCGGCCGAAATCATCGCCGCCATCGCGCCGATCCTGGGTTACACCGAAGGTAACCAGGCAATCACGTTCACTATTAGCCAAGCACTGCAATTGGCGGATGCGCTCAAGAACGTCGACGCTACCCAAGCCGCACTGCTCAACCGCCTGGCTGAAAGCCATACTCCGCTGGTCGCAACCTTGCTGGCCGAAGACGCTGCACTGACCTCCACGCCTGAGGCCTACCTCAAGCTGCACCTGCTGTCCCATCGCCTGGTCAAGCCGCACGGCCTGAACCTGGCCGGTGTGTTCCCGCAGTTGCCGAACGTGGCCTGGACCAGCCAGGGCGCCATCGACATCAACGAACTGGCCGAACGCCAACTGGAAGCGCGCCTGCGTGGCGACTTACTGGAAGTGTTCTCGGTGGACAAGTTCCCGAAAATGACCGACTACGTGGTCCCGACCGGCGTGCGTATCGCTGACGCCGCACGCATCCGCCTCGGCGCCTACGTGGGCGAAGGCACCACCGTGATGCACGAAGGTTTCGTCAACTTCAACGGCGGTACCGAAGGCCCGGGCATGATCGAAGGCCGTGTGTCGGCTGGCGTGTTCGTCGGCAAGGGCTCGGACCTGGGTGGCGGTTGCTCCACCATGGGCACCCTGTCGGGCGGCGGCAACATCGTGATCAAGGTTGGCGAAGGCTGCCTGATCGGCGCCAACGCCGGTATCGGCATTCCGTTGGGCGACCGCAACACTGTGGAATCGGGCCTGTACGTAACGGCCGGGACCAAGGTTGCACTGCTGGACGAGAAGAACCAGCTGGTCAAAGTGGTCAAGGCGCGCGAGCTGGCCGGCCAGCCGGACCTGCTGTTCCGTCGCAACTCCGAAACCGGTGCCGTGGAGTGCAAAACCCACAAATCGGCGATCGAACTGAACGAAGCGCTGCACGCTCACAACTAAGCAGCCACTCGATGCACTGGCGGGCCCCGCCCCTGGGGCTCGCTTATACGAGTCTTGATAACCATGCTTGTGCCCTCCCCCTGGCGCGCCGATTTCCCGGCCATCGCCACCCTGCAACGGCAAGACCAGACCTATCTGGACAACGCCGCCACCACGCAAAAACCCCAGGCCCTGTTGGACGCCATCAGCCATTACTACGCCAGTGGCGCAGCCAATGTGCACCGTGCCCAGCATTTGCCGGGTGCCCATGCGACCCAGGCGTTTGAAGACAGTCGCAGCAAGGTCGCGCAGTGGTTGAACGCGGGTGACAGCGGGCACATCGTGTTTACCCACGGCGCGACCTCTGCGCTGAACCTCCTGGCCTATGGCCTGGAGCACTTATTCAATGCGGGCGATGAGATTGTGATCAGCGCCCTGGAACACCACGCCAACCTGTTGCCCTGGCAGCAATTGGCCAAACGCCGCGCACTGACGCTGGTAGTGTTGCCCCTCGACGACGATGGCGTGATTGACCTGCACGCCGCCGCCGAGTTGATAGGCCCGCGCACGCGCCTGCTGGCGGTGAGCCAGTTGTCCAACGTGCTTGGCACCTGGCAGCCGCTGGAGGCGCTGATCACAATGGCCAAAGCTCACGGCGCCTTGACGGTGGTCGATGGCGCACAAGGCATCGTCCATGGCCGCCACGACGTGCAGGCGTTGGGCTGCGATTTTTACGTTTTTTCCAGTCACAAACTCTACGGCCCTGACGGCGTCGGCGTGCTGTATGGCCGCCACGAGGCGTTGCGTCACCTGCGCCACTGGCAATTGGGTGGCGAGATGGTGCAACAGGCGGACTATCACAGCGCCAGCTTCCGCCCTGCCCCGCTGGGTTTCGAAGCCGGAACGCCACCCATCGCCGGTGTGATCGGCCTGGGCGCCAGCCTGGATTACTTGAGTTCGCTGGACGCGCCGGCGGTGGTCGCCCATGAAGCGGCGCTGCATGACTACCTGTTGCGCGGGCTGACAGCGCGCACCGGCATACGCGTATTGGGTTCACCGCAGGTGGCGTTGGCCAGTTTTGTGGTGGATGGCGTGCATAACGCCGACCTGGCGCACCTGCTGACCGAACAAGGGATTGCCGTGCGGGCCGGGCACCATTGCGCGATGCCGCTGCTCAAGGCGATGCAGTTGTCGGGGGCGATTCGTGTGTCACTGGCGCTGTACAACGATTCGGATGATCTGGAGCGTTTCTTTGAAGCGCTGGATCAGGCACTGGACATGTTGCGATGAGCTTGCCATTGGAGGCAGCGGCCGCGCTGGAAGCTTTTCAGGCGGTCGGCAGTTGGGAGCAACGCGCGCGCATGCTGATGCAATGGGGCGAACGCCTGCCGCCCTTGGCGGATGAAGACAAGGTCGAGGCCAACCTGGTGCACGGCTGCGAAAGCCTGGTGTGGTTGGTTGGGCGTTTGCAGGACGGCCATTGGCAATTTGCGGCGAGCAGTGACGCGCGGATGATTCGGGGGTTGGTGGCGTTGCTGTTGGCGCGGGTTAATGGGTTGTCTGCGGCTGACTTAGAGGCTGTGGACTTGCCCGACTGGTTCACTCAACTGGGGCTGTCCCGCCAACTGTCACCATCGCGCAGCAATGGTCTGAACGCAGTCCTGCAGCGGATGCGAGACCTGAGCCGTACACCCCACTAAATGTGGGAGCTGGCTTGCCTGCGATAGCATCACCCCGGTTTGACTGATGAACCGAGGTGCCTGCATCGCAGGCAAGCCAGCTCCCACACAAGCCCCGCTTTACCGTCAGGCGGGTTTGACCCGCTCCGACGGCCGGCGCACCCCGGCCACAATCTTGTCCACTGCCTTGGTCGCCGCGACCATGCCGAACGTGGCAGTCACCATCATCACCGCACCAAACCCGCCCGCGCAGTCAAGTTTCACACCATCCCCGACAAAACTTTTCTGCAAACAAATGCTGCCGTCCGGCTTCGGGTAGCGCAGTTGCTCGGTGGAAAACACGCACGGCACACTGTAATGGCGGGTCACAGTGCGGGAGAACCCGTAGTCGCGGCGCAGTGTGGAGCGCACTTTCGAGGCCAGCGGGTCGTTGAACGTGCGGTTCAAATCGCACACCTGAATCAACGTTGGGTCGATCTGCCCGCCTGCGCCGCCGGTGGTGATGATCTGGATCTTGCGGCGCTTGCACCAGGCAATCAGCGCGGCCTTGGCGTTTACCGCGTCGATGCAGTCGATCACGCAGTCAATGTTCGGCGTGATGTACTCGGCCATGGTGTCGCGGGTCACGAAGTCTGCCACCGCATGCACCGTGCAGTCCGGGTTGATACCGCGCAGGCGTTCGGCCATCACTTCAACCTTGGGTTTGCCCACGGTGCTGTCCAGCGCATGCAACTGACGGTTGCTGTTACTGACGCAGACGTCGTCCAGGTCGAACAGCGAAATCTCGCCAACCCCGCAACGGGCGATGGCTTCCGCCGCCCACGAACCCACGCCGCCGACGCCGACGATCGCCACATGGGCCGCTTTCAAGCGTTCCAGGCCTACAATGCCATACAAGCGGGCGACGCCTGCAAACCGTGGATCTTCTGTGCTCATGACCAATACCCCAAAAACCGGCGCGCATTATGGGCTACACAGCGGCAAGTTTTAAGCTACAAGTTACCTGTTAAGAACTTAGATGGTCTTTAACTGACTAACGTCCGGCTTTTCTCTGTCTGCTGTACGCTCAGGGAGAGGCCGGTGTAGGATGCGCGCCGTTCGGCGCATGCCGACACCTCTTTTCGTTCCACACCCTTTGGAACCCGAAATCGCCATGTCATCGCGTAAATTTGGACTCAACCTGGTGGTGGTGCTGGCAATTGCCGCGCTGTTCACCGGCTTCTGGGCGCTGATCAACCGCCCGGTCACCACCCCTAACTGGCCTGAACAGATCTCCGGGTTCTCCTACTCGCCGTTCCAGCAAGGCCAGTTCCCGCAGAAAAACCAGTACCCCTCCGACGACGAGATGCGTCAGGACCTGGCGATCATGAGCAAGCTGACGGACAACATCCGTACTTACTCGGTCGACGGCACCCTGGGCGATATCCCCAAGCTGGCGGAAGAGTTCGGCCTGCGCGTGACCCTCGGTATCTGGATCAGCCCGGATCAGGAACGTAACGAACGCGAAATCCAGCGCGCCATCGAACTGGCCAACAGCTCGCGCAGCGTGGTGCGGGTGGTGGTCGGCAACGAAGCGTTGTTCCGTGAAGAAATCACCCCTGAAGCGCTGATTGTGCTGCTGGACCGCGTGCGCGCCGCCGTCAAGGTGCCGGTGACCACGTCCGAGCAATGGCACATTTGGGAAAAGTACCCGCAACTGGCCAAGCACGTCGACCTGATCGCCGCGCACATCCTGCCGTTCTGGGAATTTATCCCGATGGACAAGGCCGGCCAGTACGTACTCGACCGCGCCCGGGACTTGAAAAAAATGTTCCCGAAAAAGCCGCTGCTGCTGTCGGAGGTTGGCTGGCCGAGTAACGGGCGCATGCGCGGTGGCAATGAAACGTCGCCGGCGGACCAGGCGATTTACCTGCGCACCCTGGTAAACAAGCTGAACCGTCAGGGCTATAACTACTTCGTGATTGAGGCATTCGATCAGCCGTGGAAAGTCAGCGACGAAGGCTCGGCGGGCGCTTATTGGGGCGTGTTCAACGCCGCACGTCAGCAAAAATTCAATTTTGAAGGGCCTGTGGTCGCGATTCCGCAATGGCGCGTGCTGGCCATCGGTTCGGTAGTGCTGGCGCTGCTGTCGCTGACGCTGCTGATGATCGACGGCTCGGCCCTGCGCCAGCGGGGCCGTACCTTCCTGACCTTTATCGCGTTCCTCTGCGGTTCGGTGCTGGTGTGGATCGGTTACGACTACAGCCAGCAATACAGCACCTGGTTCAGCCTCACGGTGGGTTTCCTGTTGGCGCTCGGCGCCATGGGCGTGTTTATCGTGTTGTTGACCGAGGCCCACGAACTGGCCGAGGCGGTGTGGACCCACAAGCGCCGGCGTGAATTCCTGCCGGTCGAGGGGGATTCGGACTACCGCCCGAAAGTGTCTATTCACGTGCCGTGCTACAACGAGCCGCCGGAAATGGTCAAACAGACCCTCGATGCTCTGGCGGCCCTGGATTATCCGGACTTTGAAGTCCTGATCATCGACAACAACACCAAAGACCCGGCTGTGTGGGAACCGGTGCGCGACTACTGCGAGATCCTCGGCCCGCGCTTCAAGTTCTTCCACGTCTCGCCCCTGGCCGGTTTCAAGGGCGGCGCGTTGAACTACCTGCTGCCGCACACCGCCAAGGACGCCGAAGTGATCGCGGTGATCGACTCGGACTACTGCGTCTCGCCGAACTGGCTCAAGCACATGGTGCCGCACTTCGCCGACCCGAAAATCGCCGTGGTGCAGTCACCGCAGGACTATCGCGACCAGAACGAAAGCACCTTCAAGAAGCTCTGCTACGCGGAATACAAAGGCTTCTTCCATATCGGCATGGTCACCCGTAACGACCGCGATGCGATCATCCAGCACGGCACCATGACCATGACCCGTCGCTCGGTGCTTGAAGAACTCGGCTGGGCTGACTGGTGCATCTGCGAAGACGCGGAGCTTGGCCTGCGCGTGTTCGAGAAAGGCCTGTCGGCGGCGTACTACCACAACAGCTACGGCAAGGGCTTGATGCCGGATACCTTTATCGACTTCAAGAAACAGCGTTTCCGCTGGGCCTACGGTGCGATTCAGATCATCAAGCGTCACACCGCCAGCCTCTTGCGCGGCAAGGACACCGAGCTGACCCGTGGCCAGCGCTACCACTTCCTCGCGGGCTGGTTGCCGTGGGTGGCGGACGGCATGAACATCTTCTTCACCGTCGGCGCGCTGTTGTGGTCGGCGGCGATGATCATCGTGCCGACGCGGGTTGATCCGCCGTTGCTGATTTTCGCTATCCCGCCATTGGCGTTGTTTGTGTTCAAAGTGGGCAAGATCATCTTCCTCTACCGCCGTGCGGTGGGCGTTAATCTGAAAGATGCGTTCTGCGCGGCCCTGGCCGGGCTGGCGTTGTCGCACACCATCGCCAAGGCGGTGCTGTACGGCTTCTTCACCACCAGCATTCCGTTCTTTCGTACGCCGAAAAACGCCGATAACCACGGCTTCTGGGTCGCCATTTCCGAAGCCCGCGAAGAGATGTTCATCATGCTGCTGTTGTGGGGCGCCGCATTGGGGATTTACCTGGTGCAGGGCCTGCCGAGCAATGACATGCGCTTCTGGGTGGTGATGCTGCTGGTGCAGTCGCTGCCGTACGTGGCGGCGCTGATCATGGCGTTCCTGTCGTCGCTGCCCAAACCAGCGCCGGCTCCGGAGCCTGCGCCAGTCGTGTAAAAACTTGCGCAATGCACTAAACGGCGGCCTCTGGCCGCCGTTTTGCTATAAGATAACGGCCGTTTTGCAAGACTTGGCCTGCGCCAATGCTTCATGTGGAGCAGGTCTGTGTGGGAGCTGGCTTGCCTGCGATAGCATCGCCGCGGTGTACCTGCCGGATCGCGGCGTCTGCATCGCAGGCAAGCCAGCTCCCACATAGGCTCCGTATTCCAATTTCGTCCTGCGCCCATCACACGCTTTCCGGAGTTTTCCCATGACGGCCCACGCCGACCTTTCGCCGACCCTTCAACTCGCTATCGACCTGATCCGTCGCCCTTCAGTGACGCCGATCGACGCCGACTGCCAGAAGCTGATGATGCAGCGCCTGGGCGACGCCGGTTTCAAGCTTGAGCCTATGCGCATTGAAGATGTGGATAACTTCTGGGCCACCCACGGCAAGCACGAAGGCCCGGTATTGTGCTTCGCCGGTCACACCGACGTGGTGCCGACCGGCCCGGTGACGGCCTGGCAGAACGACCCGTTCGACGCGCTGATCGATGAACACGGCATGCTCTGCGGCCGTGGCGCGGCGGACATGAAAGGTAGCCTGGCGGCGATGCTGGTGGCCTCGGAGCGTTTTGTCGCTGACTACCCGGACCACAAGGGCTCGGTGGCTTTCCTGATTACCAGCGATGAAGAAGGCCCGGCGCACCACGGCACCAAGGCAGTGATCGAGCGCCTCGCCGCCCGTAAAGAACGTCTGGACTGGTGCATCGTCGGCGAACCGTCGAGCACCACGCTGGTGGGCGACGTGGTCAAGAATGGCCGTCGCGGCTCCCTTGGCGCCACCCTTACAGTGCGCGGCGTGCAAGGCCACGTGGCCTACCCGCACCTGGCGAAGAACCCGATCCACCTCGCGGCTCCGGCCCTGGCCGAATTGGCCGCCGAGCATTGGGACGACGGCAACACCTTCTTCCCGCCAACCAGCTTTCAGATCTCTAACCTCAATTCCGGTACCGGCGCCACCAACGTGATTCCGGGCGACCTGACAGCGGTGTTTAACTTCCGTTTCTCCACCGAGTCCACCGTCGAAGCCCTGCAACACCGCGTTGCGGCGATCCTCGACAAGCACGGCCTGGACTGGCACGTGGAGTGGGCGCTGTCGGGCCTGCCGTTCCTCACCGAGCCGGGCGCTCTGCTGGATGCGGTGTCCGCCAGCATCAAGGCGATCACGGGTCGCGAGACCAAGGCATCCACCAGTGGCGGTACCTCCGACGGGCGCTTCATCGCCACCCTCGGTACCCAAGTGGTCGAACTCGGCCCGGTCAACGCGACGATCCATCAGGTCAACGAGCGCATCCTCGCCAGCGACCTCGATGTGCTGACCGAAATCTACTACCAAACCCTGATCAAGTTGCTCGCCTGATGCTCGCGTGCCCCCTATGCAGCGCACCGCTCAACGCGGTGGACAACGGCGTGGCCTGCCCGGCCGGGCACCGCTTTGACCGCGCGCGCCAGGGTTACCTGAACCTGTTGCCGGTGCAGCACAAAAACAGCCGCGATCCGGGCGATAACCTGGCCATGGTTGAGGCGCGTCGCGACTTTCTCAACGCCGGGCATTACGCCCCGGTCGCCCGGCGCCTGGCTGAACTGGCTGCTGAACGTGCCCCGGCGCGCTGGGTGGATATCGGTTGTGGCGAGGGTTACTACACCGCGCAAATCGCCGACGCCCTGCCCCACGCGGATGGCTACGCGCTGGATATCTCCAAAGAAGCGGTCAAGCGTGCATGCAAGCGCAACCCGGCGCTGACCTGGTTGATCGCCAGCATGGCCCGTGTGCCATTGGCCGATGCCAGCTGCCAATTCCTGGCCAGTGTGTTCAGCCCGTTGGACTGGGAAGAGGCCAAGCGCCTGCTCAGCCCTGGCGGCGGTTTGATGAAAGTCGGACCCACCAGCGGCCACCTGATGCAATTGCGCGAACGCCTGTACGACGAAGTGCGCGAGTACACCGACGACAAGCACTTGGCCCTGGTGCCGGACGGCATGAGCCTGGCGCACAGCGAGACCCTTGAGTTCACGCTGAGCCTGGCCGAGCCCGCAGACCGCGCCAACCTGCTGGCGATGACGCCTCACGGCTGGCGCGCCAGCGCCGAGCGCCGTGCACAGGTGATTGAGGCGGCCGAGCCGCTGATCGTCACGGTGTCGATGCGCTACGATTATTTCGTGCTTCAATAACCGACTTTAAGCATCCGCGAATGGATTTTCGAATCCCGCAACGAGGAACATCCATGCGCCAACCTGATATCGAGATTTACCTGAAGGACGCCGACGTCGACCACAAGGCCATCGCTGCCTGGCTGGGCGCTGCCTTGGGCACTTGCACCGACTGGGTCCAGAAGGGCCAAACGTATAAGTGCAAGGCCGGCAAAGTGCCGGTGACCTGGTTACCCAAGGCTGTAGGCAAATGGAACAGCCTGTTCCTGGAAAGCAATGAAACCCCGTGGGACGATGACATAGCCTGCGCCCGCGCCGCCTTTGCCGCGCTGAACGTTGAAGTGCGCTGCGCGCCGGGGACGTGGGTTGAGGAAGAAGGAGAGGAAAGCGCCGACACCTGGATTCGCATCAGCGCAGACGGTGAAGAGCAGATCACCTGGAAAACTGCATAAGCCTGAAGTGTGAACCCAATCAACTGTGGGAGCTGGCTTGTGTGGGAGCCGGGCTTGCCCGCGATGCATGCACCTCGGTCTGTCAGGCAGACCAGCGTGATGCTATCGCAGGCAAGCCAGCTCCCACACAAGCCAGCTCCCACCTTGATCGGGTTACCAACTCAAGGCCGATCCGGCCTTACAGACCCACCACATCCTCCGCCTGCAACCCCTTCTCGCCCGTCACCACGGCGTATTCCACCTGCTGACCTTCGGCCAAGGAACGGTGGCCATCACCGCGAATGGCGCGGTAGTGCACAAACACATCCTTGCCGTCGTCGCGTTGAATGAAGCCATAGCCCTTTGCATCGTTAAACCACTTCACATTGCCGGTTTCGCGCGTTGCCATTTGTCTTACTCCCACATGCATTTTTATTGTTGAGGGGTCGCATTGAACTGCCGAGTATAAGACAGGCTCAAAAACGATCAACTCAAGTTTACATCGCTGCTTTTTTGCCGATTTTCGGCGAATACGGCACACTACCCGCCCGAGCGTCTGCTCGGTTTTTTCCACTTGAAGCAGCTCGCCTATGACCCGCTCCCCGTTCCGCCGTCTGGTGTTTGGCACCTTGCGCCGACTGTTGTACCTCTGGGTTCGCTCGGAGACGATCAACCAGTCGTCCCTAACCCTCAACCTGGACCGCAGCCGGCCGGTGTTCTACGTCCTGCAATCACCCTCCCTCAGCGAACTGGCGGTGGTTGATAAAGAGTGCACCAAGGCCGGCCTGCCGCGCCCGGTGCTGCCGGTAGCGGTTGGCCCGCTGATGGAGTCCGCGGCATTCTTCTACCTCACCCCGGAACCCGATTGGCTGGGCCGTCAAGACAAGCGCGGCGCACCGCCGACCCTGATCCGCCTGGTCAACACCCTGACCGATCACGCTGAAGAGAATGCACAAATCATTCCCGTCAGCGTGTTCTGGGGGCAGTCGCCCGAGAGCGAGTCCAGCCCGTGGAAACTGCTGTTCGCCGACAGCTGGGCCGTCACCGGGCGCTTGCGCCGGTTGTTGAGCATCCTGATCCTTGGCCGCAAGACCCGTGTGCAATTCTCCGCGCCTATCAACCTGCGTGAATTGATCGAGCACAATAAAGGTCACGAACGTACCGTGCGCATGGCCCAGCGCATCTTGCGTGTGCACTTTCGTAACCTGAAGACCGCGGTGATTGGCCCCGACCTGTCCCACCGGCGCAACCTGGTGAAAGGCCTGGTCAACATGCCGCTGGTGCGCCAGGCCATCGCGGAAGAGGCCGAACGGGAAAAAATCTCCCCGGAAAAAGCCAAGGCTCATGCCCTGCGCTACGGCAACGAAATCGCCTCGGACTACACCTACACCGCGATCCGCTTTCTGGAAGTGGTGCTGAGCTGGTTCTGGAACAAGATCTACGACGGCATCAAGGTCAATAACATCGAAGGTGTGCAAAAGGTTGCCCAGGGTTATGAGGTGATCTACGTGCCTTGCCACCGCAGCCATATCGACTACCTGTTGCTCTCCTATTTGCTGTTCAAAAACGGCCTGACCCCGCCGCACATCGCCGCCGGGATCAACCTGAACATGCCGGTGATCGGCAGCCTGTTGCGCCGTGGCGGTGCGTTTTTCATGCGCCGCACCTTCAAGGGCAACCCGCTGTACACCTCGGTGTTCAACGAATACCTGCACACCTTGTTCACCAAGGGGTTCCCGGTGGAGTATTTCGTAGAAGGCGGACGCTCACGCACCGGGCGCATGCTGCAACCGAAAACCGGGATGCTGGCGATCACCCTGCGCAGCTTTTTGCGCTCCTCGCGCATGCCAATCGTGTTTGTCCCGGTGTATATCGGCTATGAACGCGTGCTGGAAGGCCGCACCTACCTCGGCGAGTTGCGCGGTGCGACCAAGAAGAAAGAATCGATCTTCGATATTTTCAAAGTGGTCGGCGCGCTCAAGCAGCGCTTCGGCCAAGTCGCGGTCAACTTTGGCGAGCCGATCAAGCTGGCGCAGTTCCTCGACGCCGAGCAACCGGACTGGCGCACCCAGGACCTGAGCCCTAACTACAAACCCGCCTGGCTCAACGAAACCACCAATCGCCTCAGCGAGCAGGTGGCGCGCCACTTGAACGAAGCCGCCGCCGTAAACCCGGTCAATCTGGTGGCCCTGGCGCTGTTGTCCACCACGCGTCTGGCCCTGGATGAACAAGCCATGGCGCGCCAGTTGGACCTGTACCTGGCGCTGTTGCGCCGCGTGCCCTACTCGCCCCATACCACCTTGCCGGAAGGCGATGGCCTGGCGCTGATCAAGCACGTGAAGGACATGGACCTGCTCTCGGAACAGAGCGATGCACTGGGCAAGATTCTGTACCTGGACGAGCAGAACGCCGTCCTGATGACCTATTACCGCAACAACGTGCTGCACATCTTCGCCCTGCCTGCGCTGCTGGCGAGTTTCTTCCAGAGCAGCTCGCGCATGAGCCGCGAACAGATCCTGCGCTACACCCGCGCGCTGTACCCGTACCTGCAATCAGAGCTGTTTATTCGATGGTCGCTGGACGATCTGGACGCGGTGGTCGACCAGTGGCTGGAGGCGTTTGTCGAACAAGGCCTGCTGCGCTTCGAGAACGCGGTGTACCTGCGCCCGGCGCCAAGTTCGCGGCACTTTGTACTGCTGACGCTGCTGTCCAAGAGCATCGCGCAAACCCTGCAGCGCTTCTATATGGCGATCTCGCTGCTGCTCAACAGCGGCCGGAACAGCATCAGCGCCGAAGAGCTGGAAGACCTGTGCACGATCATGGCCCAGCGCCTGTCGATCCTGCATGGCCTGAATGCCCCGGAGTTCTTCGACAAGAGCCTTTTCCGACATTTTATCCAGACGTTGCTGGAGCAAGATGTGCTGCGCCGCGATGAGGCCGGCAAGTTGAGCTACCACGACCTGCTCGGCGAACTGGCGGAAGGCGCGGCGAAACGCGTGTTGCCAGCGGATATTCGCCTGTCGATTCGCCAGGTGGCGTTGCACCGCGTCGATGGCGCGGTAGAAACACCCGCTGAACCTGAGCCGGTCAACCCTGAACAAAGCCACTAGATTTAAACAGGCGCCGGTTGGATGCCGGCGCCGTTGACAAGGAGCTGCACCATGAAAAAGATCATCCTGCTGGGCCTGACCGCCCTGCTCGGAGCCTGCCAATCGATGAACCCTGCCCCGAAGGCCAGCCTCGACGGCGAAGTGTTCTACCTGCAACGCATTGCCCTGCCGCCTGCCGCCATCTTGAGCGTCAGCCTGCAGGACGTGTCTCTGATGGACGCGCCAGCCGTGACCCTCGCCGAACAAAAAGGCCCGGTCAAAGGCCAGGTGCCGCTGCCGTTTCATTTGAGCTACGACCCGGCCCAGATCAAACCGGGCCACACTTACTCGGTGAGCGCTCGCATCGAGCTGGACGGCAAGCTACTGTTTATCACCACCGAACGGCACGCTGTAAAACTCAACAGCCAGGACCCACAACCGCTGCGCCTGCGCGTGGACGCTGTAGCCCACTGAATTCGACTATAAGGAATCACCCATGCTGCGTAACTCCCTTCGCTTGACTGCCCTGTGCGCCGGCCTGTTGCTCGGTGCCAACGCCATGGCGCTGGACCTTGCCAGCCTGTCCCAGGGCGATGCCTCCGGCGGCCTCAAGGACGCACTGACCCAAGGCGCACAAATCGCCGTGAAGCAACTGGGCGTACCCGGTGGTTTCAGCAATAACCCTGAAGTGAAAATCGGCCTGCCAGGCAAGTTGGGCAAAGTCGCCGACAAACTGAAATTGTTTGGCATGGGTGATCAGGTCACGCAGCTGGAAACCAGCATGAACAAGGCGGCAGAAACCGCCGTGACCCAGGCTCAGCCAATTCTGGTGAATGCGGTTAAAAACATGAGCGTGACTGACGCCAAGGGCATCCTCGCCGGTGGTCAGGATTCGGCGACTCAGTACCTGAACAAAAGCAGCCGCGAAGAGATCCGCGCCAAGTTCCTGCCCATCGTCAAGGCAGCCACCGACAAGGTCGGCGTCGCCCAGCAATACAACGCCCTGGCCGGCAAAGCCGCGGCCTTTGGTGCAGTGGATGCAAAAAGTGCCAACGTCGAAAACTACGTGACCGAGCAAGCACTGGACGGCTTGTTCAAGATGATCGCCCAACAGGAAGAGACTATTCGCAAGAACCCGGCGGCTGCGGCCACCAGCTTGGCGAAAAAAGTGTTTGGCGCGTTGTAACCCTTCCCTCCCCCTTACTGCGCCCAGACCGCATTTGCGGGCCTGGGCGCAGTTGCCTCTGACTAGCGCTTAGCGCTGCAATGAACACACGTGATACACCGGCCTGCTGGGCCATTGATGCTCAGTGACCGGGTGAGTGTGTGGCGTGTGATGAATCGGCTTGGCGGGTTGGGGGCAGTTATACGCCGGCTGGCTTGTGTGAGGACGATGATGGCGATGGCCGGAATTGCCATACCCTGGCCGTTGCGGCTTCGCTGATTCAAATTCCGGGCGAGGTGAATGGTTGCCCAGCAATGCCTCTAAAAGCGCAGACTTGAAATTTACAATGGCATTAAAAAACGACATATGGCACTCCGTTAACTCAGTGAATACAGGCTCGTCCGCTTATTGGCAAAGACGAAACCCGTGCCTGTCCATCAGGCTTTTCTGAGTGGAGTGAAAAAGAGGAACGTTCCGCCTGTATCGATCGAGGTTTGCATCCGCATGTAAATACGGCGAGCACCCGATCAGTGCAGAACCGACTCAGCCAGGCGCCCCATCAGCAGCGTGGCAAAGCAGCAGATCGCCAGCGACGTCGCGCGGTTGATCTTCAACGGTGTCAGCCAGGCTCTCTGAACTCCCTCGAAGCGGCTGCCCAACACAATCCAGGCAGCGCCGACCGGTAAAACCACCAGCGCCAGGGTTGCCATAAACCCGATGTAGCCCTGCACTGTGGCGAAGGCGCCGACCGGTGCGATAAACGAAACAATCAGCAAGCCTTTGGGGTTCAACACGGTGAGCCAGAAAAAATACAGCCCGGAAAAACGATCCTTTCCGGGGTCGATATCAGCGTTTTTGCGCTGCCACAGCGAATACGCCACATACAACAGGTAACACGCCGCCAGCAGTTGCGTAGCTTTCAACGCCCATGGCGAAAAGGCGGCCAGATAAAACAACGCCACGCCCCACAGCGACACCTGTAACAGGTACGCCAGGCACTCGACCAGGGCCAGCGTCATTGAGGCTCGAAACCCGAACAACAGCCCGGCGCGAAACAGCAGGGTGTTGGTCGGGCCGGGGGCGAGCAATAACAGCATCAGGGCTGAAACAGTGGCCAGCATGATTAGGCGACGTCCTTCCTCACTCGAAACCACGCAGCATACAGGGCCGGTAGAAACAACAGTGTCAACGCCGTCGCCACAATCAAACCGCCCATGATCGCCACGGCCATCGGCCCGAAGAATACGCTGCGCGACAACGGGATCATCGCCAGTACAGCCGCCAGAGCCGTAAGAACAATCGGGCGGAAGCGTCGGACAGTGGCTTCGATAATCGCTTGCCATGGCGCCAGACCGGCCTTGATGTCCTGTTCGATCTGGTCCACCAGGATCACCGAGTTGCGCATGATCATCCCCGACAAGGCGATCGTCCCCAACATGGCCACAAAACCAAACGGCTGACGAAATATCAGCAGGAACAAGGTCACCCCGATCAAGCCCAGCGGGGCCGTCAGAAAGACCATCGCGGTGCGTGAGAAACTGCGCAGTTGCAGCATCAACAAGGTCAGTACCACCACGATAAACAGCGGCACACCCGCCTTCACCGAGTTTTGGCCACGGGCTGAGTCTTCCACGGTGCCGCCCACTTCGAGCAGGTAGCCATCCGGCAATTCGGCGCGCACACCGTCAAGGGTCGGCAGGATCTGTTGGACCAGCGTCGCCGGTTGTTCCTTACCGTAAATGTCGGCGCGGACGGTCACCGTCGGCAGACGATTGCGGTGCCAGATGACGCCCTCTTCAAAACCGTATTCGAGGGTGGCGATCTGCGACAGCGCTACGCTTTTGCCGTTGTCCGTCGGCACCGCCAGGCTTGGCAGCAGCGACAGTTCAGTGCGCTCATGCACAGTGCCGCGCAGGAGGATTTCGATCAATTCGTTGTCCTCCCGGTATTGGCTGACGGTGGAGCCGGTCAGGGAGCTTTGCAGAAACTTCGACAGGTTGGCGGTGCTCACGCCGAGGGCACGGGCGCGGTCCTGGTCGATGTTCAGGTAGACGATCTTGCTCGGTTCTTCCCAGTCCAGGTGCACGTTGACCACGTGGGTATTTTCGCGAACCTTGGCCGCCACTTTCCGAGCGAGGGCGCGGACTTCTTCGATGTGCTCGCCGGTCACACGGAACTGTACCGGGTAACCCACGGGCGGGCCGTTTTCCAGGCGCGTGACCCGCGAGCGCAGTTCAGGGAATTGTTCGTTCAGGGTTTCAATCAACCAGGTGCGCAGGCTTTCGCGCTCCTCGATGGTTTTGGCCAGTACAACGAATTGAGCAAAGCTGGTGGCCGGCAGTTGCTGGTCGAGGGGCAGGTAAAAACGCGGCGAGCCGGTGCCGACATAGGCCACATAGTTGTCGATGCCCGCGTGGTCCTTCAGCAAGGCTTCCAGGCGTTTGACCTGATCTGCGGTGTTGCTCAAAGAGGCACCTTCGGCCAGTTTCAGGTCGACCATCAGTTCCAGGCGACCGGACGCCGGGAAAAACTGTTGCGGCACAAAACGGAACAGCGCCACCGAGCCGATAAACAGCAGCAGGGTCAGCACGATCACGGTCTTGCGACGACGCACGCACCATTCGACCAAACGCCTCACGCGCTGGTAGAAGGGTGTGCCGTAGGGATCAGGCCCATCGGTGCCGTGTTTGGCTGCATGAATTTTCGCCAGGTCCGGCAGGAGCTTTTCCCCCAAATACGGCACGAACACCACTGCAGCGACCCACGAGGCCAGCAGCGCGATGGTCACCACCTGGAAGATCGAGCGGGTGTATTCGCCGGTGCTCGATTGCGCGGTGGCGATCGGCAGAAAACCCGCCGCCGTGATCAGCGTGCCGGTGAGCATCGGGAACGCCGTGCTGGTCCAGGCGAAACTCGCGGCCTTAAGCCGGTCGTAGCCCTGCTCCATTTTGATCGCCATCATCTCCACGGCGATAATCGCATCGTCCACCAGCAAACCCAACGCCAGAACCAGCGCGCCGAGGGAGATTTTGTGCAGGCCGATGCCCAGGTAATACATGGTGGCAAAGGTCATCGCCAGCACCAGCGGAATCGCCAGCGCCACCACCATGCCGGTGCGCACTCCAAGAGAGAAGAAACTCACCAGCAACACGATGGCCAGGGCTTCGGCGAGTACTTGCACGAATTCTCCGACGCTGGTTTTCACCGCTGCGGGTTGGTCCGACACCTTGCGCAGCTCCATGCCTGCCGGAAGGTTCTTTTGCAGGCGTGCGAATTCGCTTTCAAGCGCCTTGCCCAGCACCAGGATATCGCCGCCGTCACGCATGGCCACAGCCAGGCCGATGGCGTCCGCGCCCATGTAGCGCATGCGCGGTGCCGGTGGGTCGTTGAAGCCACGGTGGATGTCGGCGACGTCGCCAATGCGGAACGTGCGATCACCTACCCGGATCGGGAAATGACGGATTTCCTCGACGGTTTTGAAGTTACCCGATACACGCAATTGCACGCGCTCGGTGGGCGTCTCAAAAAAGCCTGCGGTGGAAACCGCGTTCTGTTCCTGCAAGGCCTGCTGCACCGCTGCCAACGGCAAGCCGAGGGTGGCGAGCTTGAGGTTGGACAGTTCGATCCAGACCTTCTCGTCCTGTAGGCCAAGTAACTCGACCTTGCCCACATCCGGCACGCGTTGCAGTTGAATCTGGATGCGGTCGGCGTAGTCCTTGAGCACGGCGTAGTCGAAACCGTCGCCGGTCAGGGCGTAGATATTGCCAAAAGTAGTGCCGAACTCATCGTTGAAATACGGCCCCTGGACGTCCGGCGGCAAGGTCTGGCGAATGTCGCTGATCTTCTTGCGCACTTGGTACCACAGGTCCGGAATCTGCGCCGAGTGCATCGAATCGCGGGCCATAAAGGTGACCTGGGATTCGCCAGGGCGCGAGAAGGAGACGATGCGCTCGTAGTCGCCGGTCTCCATCAGTTTTTTCTCGATACGCTCGGTGACCTGACGCGAGACTTCCTGCGCCGTGGCACCGGGCCAGTTGGTCTTGATCACCATGGCCTTGAAGGTGAACGGCGGGTCTTCGCTTTGTCCCAGCTTGGTGTAGGACAAGGTGCCAACCACTGCCAGCAGGATCATCAGGAACAGTACGATCTGGCGATTACGCAACGCCCATTCGGAAAGATTGAAACCCATGGGGACTACTCCTTGATCGCCGCCAGATTCACCACGCGGTTAGAGCGATCCACCGGGCGCACGCGCTGGCCCTCATGGAGCACGTGCACGCCCGCTGCGATCACCCAGTCGTCGGGGGTCAAACCTTCCAATACCGGCACGGTTTTTTCGCCAAACGCGCCGATTCGTACCGGGGTGCGTTTGAGGGTGTTGTCGGGTTGTACGCGCCAGACGTAGGACGCGCCGTTCTCCGCACTGAGGGCAGACAGCGGCACCGACAACGGGATCACGCCGTCAGCGTGTATGAACACCCTGGCGCTCTGGCCCAGTTCGGCCGGGACTTTGCCGCCGGTGAAGGCGACTCGGGCGGCGAAGGTGCGTGATTTCGGATCGGCTGCCGGTGACAGTTCACGAATACGCCCGGTGAAGCGCTGGTCTGGCTGGCTCCACAATTCGACCGACACCGGCTGGCCGATCTTGAAGCGGCCAAAGCCTTGCTCGGGCAGGCTGATCAGCACTTCACGCTCGCCATCAGTGGCCAGGGTGAATACGGTCTGCCCGGCCGACACCACTTGGCCAACCTCCACGGCCCGCTTGGCGACCACGCCGTCTTGGGGCGCACGCAGCACGGCGTAACCGGCCTGGTTACTGGACACGTCGAACTCGGCCTTGATCTGCTTGAGGCGTGCTTCACCGGATCGGTAGAGGTTTTCGGAATTGTCGTACTGCGAGCGGCTGACCATCTGACGGTCCATCAGGGTCTTGTAGCGGTCACGCTCGGCGCGCACCAGGCTCAGGTTGGCCTCGGCGGCGGCGACCTGGGCGCGGGTGGCTTCCAGTTGCAGGCGCACATCCTGTGGGTCGAGTTCTGCCAGCGGCTGATTGGCCTTGACTCGCTCGCCCTCCTCTACCAGACGTTTACTGACTTTGCCGCCAATGCGAAAAGCCAGGTCCGGTTCATAACGCGCACGCACCTCGCCAGGGTAACTGTCCATCGCCTGCACCGAAGGCTGCGGTTGCACCACCATGGCCGGACGGATCGTGGTGTTGGCCGCTTCTTCATGGCCGCAGGCGGCCAACAGGAAGATCAGGCTGACAGGCAACGCAAAAGGCAGGAAAGTGCTGCGCATGCTGAAGGACCTTTCGCTAATGGAGCTAGGAATTATTATACTGGCGGGTATGTTATTAATACCAAACTCACCAGTCCAGTATTAAAGGTGAAAATGTCCGACAATTCCGTAAACACCAATAGCCCCGGGCGCCCCAAGGACATGGCAAAACGCCAGGCTATCCTCGAAGCCGCGAAAACCCTGTTTCTGAGCAATGGCTACGCCAGCACCAGCATGGATGCCGTGGCGCTCGAGGCTGGCGTGTCGAAGCTGACCGTCTACAGCCACTTCACCGACAAAGAGACCTTGTTCACTGCCGCCGTAGTGGCCAAGTGCGAGGAGCAATTGCCGGTGATGTACTTCGAACTGCCCGTGGGCATGCCGGTGGAAACCGTGCTGCTGAACATCGCGCGCGGCTTTCATCGGCTGATCAACAGTGAGGAGTCGGTGAACCTGCATCGCCTGATGATGACCACCGGCAATCAGGACGTGAAACTCTCACAGATCTTCTTCGAAGCCGGGCCAATGCGCATGCTGCAGGGCATGGAGCGGTTGCTCAGCAAGATCGACGAGAGTGGCGCGCTGAGCATCGAAAAACCGTTTACGGCGGCCGAGCACTTCTTTTGCCTGCTCAAGGGCACGGCGAATTTTTGCTTGCTGTACGGCTGCGGCGGGCAGTTGAGCGAGGAAGCGGCTGAGGCGCATGTGCAAGAGGTGGTGGGGTTGTTTATGCGGGCTTATCGGCCCTGAAGCCTTGCTCTGCCTGAACTGACGCCATCGCAGGCAAGCCAGCTCCCACAGGGAATCGCGTTTCAATGTGGGAGCTGGCTTGCCTGCGATGAGGCCTTGAACAACCATGAGGGCTCAGGACTTCAACGCCTTCTTCGGGTAAATATCATACCGACTCGACTTCCCGTCCAACGCATGACTCGGCTTGGGCCCTTCAATGCAAGGCGCCTTACGCGGCCGCTTCACCACCACTCGATGACTGGCCAGTGCCAGAGCAGCCGCCAGTAATGCCGGTGCATCCGGATCATCACCTACCAGCGGCCGAAACAAGCGCATTTCCTTCTTCACCAGCGCAGTCTTCTCGCGGTGCGGAAACATCGGGTCGAGGTAGATCACCTGAGGCGGCTCCCCTTCCCAGCTCAGCATCACCTCAATGGAATTACCCTTGAGCAGCTTCATGCGCGCCACAATCGGCGCCACCTCAAAGTCATCCGCCCCGCGTGCCAGCCCATCTTCAAGCAGAGCGCCAATCAACGGCTGACGCTCAATCAAACTCATCTCACAGCCCAGGCTCGCCAGCACAAACGCGTCCTTACCGAGCCCCGCCGTAGCATCCAACACACGCGGGCGCACACCTTGAGCAACGCCAACAGCCTTGGCAATCATCTGCCCGCTGCCACCGCCGTATAACCGCCGATGGGCCGCACCACCCTCAACAAAATCCACCCGCACCGGCCCCGGCGCGTCAGGCCCCAGCTGTTGCAGCTGTAGGCCGTGTTCCCCGACTTGCAGGGAAAAGTCCGCCGCATCCAGCTGTAAAGGCAAGCCAAGCTGGTCAGCCCACTGCTCGGCGCGCGCCTGGAAACCGTCGGCCAAAGCCTCGACCCGAATGCGGCTGGCCGCTGGTTGTTCGCTCATCAATAGCTACGCTCAAAAATATTAAGGATCGGCAAATAACGGCCGATAAAAACAACAGTCAGGTATTTTGCCAGAGCTGAGCGTCGACCGAAAAAAATGTCAGACATTCTTCCCCTAACCATCGGTGTACTGCCGACCCACAACCACTACGGCCTGCGCAATACTCAAGCGCTGGCCGGGGTGAGTCATGTGTGGCAGGACTTCTTCGCCCGTGCGTTGGCCGAGCAGCTCGGCGGCACGCCAGAGGCGCTCGCCGCCAAGGCGCCGGCACCGGCGGACCCGGCGGTTGAGCCCAGCGAAGGCGCCGACCTGCTGTCGCAGATCCTCACTCAGCGTGAATGCGACGTCAAAGACACCGAGATCGCTCCGCCTGAACCGCTGTTCCTGCCCATTGCCGAACTCGAAACCGACTTGCTGCCACCGGCCGCTGCGCCCCTCCCGCCGGAAGAAATCGTCACCCAGCAGCGCCAGCAGAATTTCGAAAGCGGTTGGGTACGCCCGATCGTACTGACCGCAGGCCAGCCGCTGCCGGAGCCTGGCCCCGCGCCGGAACCCCGCCCATTGCACCTTCCGATTGCCGAATTTGAACTGGACCTGTTGCCACCGGCTGCCGTTCCATACCCGACTGAAGCGCTGGCTGCGCAGCAGAAAGCCCTGGACTTCGACTGCCACTGGGCGCGCCCGTTGATCATCAACAACCTGCGCCTGGCTGCCTGAGCCTCAGCGACACACGCCCCAGCGCCCCATGTCCAGATGGAAATGGTTGCGGTGAGCCGCGTTGTAGTCCGGGCTCAACACCACGTTGAAATCATCGCAGGCGCCATCACGGACTTGCCGCAAAAAGCGTGCGTTGGCACCCTCCCCTGGCCAATCCTTGAGCACGCTGATGCTGCGCCCATCCGCGAGCCGAAAGCCTGCGATATCCAGGGCGTTGGCCGACGCATGCTGGCTGAGTCGCCCCTCGGCGCGGTTATAGATATTGCGACAGGCAAAGCTGCCCAAGTGATCAACCCGCGTCACCGCTTGGCCAAACACCGCCTGTGCCGCCGGCTGAAGGCTGTGGCGCTCGAACAGGGCAAACGCTACGGCGAGTGGGCAACTGGCGAGAAAACTGCTGCTCAAGGCCACGTCCGCACCCTGTACGCGCAAAATATTGCTCAACGGGCAGGCCACATTGGCGGGCGTATCCGCTTGATGGCTGACGCGTAAACCGGAGGTTTTCAGCACTTGGTCGCACAGCGCCGGATCATCCTGCAAGCGGCTGAGCTTGAAGCGCGTCAGCAGGTTCGGGCTGGCGCGCACATCCAGCGGCGCCCAAGGGTTCCACTCAGCCGGCAGCGGTACCCAGCCGCGCCACACACCCACGGCGCCTGCTCCGGCCAGCAACAGCAGCACGCCCACTGCGTTGATAAAGCGCACGCCTCAGCCCTTGAAGAACGCGTTGGCCTGACTGAACGGCATCTTGCGGTCGGTGAAGCTGAACGTGCCCAACTCATACACCTCCTGCGCCGCGCGGTAGAACTCGCCATAGGCCGCCAAGGCCATGGCCGAGCCCACGCTGATGCGCCGCACGCCCATCTCACTCAATTGCGCCACGCTGAGGTTCAAACCGCCGGACATCAACACGTTCACAGGCTTTGGCGCGACCGCCTTGACCACCGCCAACACTTCTTCGGCGCTGCGCAGACCTGGCGCATACAGCACGTCAGCGCCCGCTTCGGCGTAGGCCTGCAGGCGGCGGATGGTGTCAGGCAAATCCAGGCGACCGTGCAGGAGGTTTTCCGCGCGGGCGGTCAGGGTGAAAGCGAACGGCAAGCTGCGCGCGGCGGCAACGGCGGCTTCCACGCGTTCGACGGACAGGTCAAAGGGATAGATCGGGTCGACGGCAATACCCGTGGCGTCTTCGATCGAGCCACCGACGATCCCGGTGGCCGCCGCGCGCAGTAGGGTCTGGGCGCAGCCTTCGGGGTGTCGCTGAAGCCATTTTCCAGGTCGGCCGCCACCGGCAGCGCGGTCGCTCGAACAATCGCAGACGCATTGCCCAAGGTGTCCTCCAGCGACAACGCCCCTTCCGCGTCCGGCCGCCCCAGGCTGAACGCAAAACCCGCACTGGTGGTGGCCAGCGCTTCAAACCCCAGGCTGGCGAGCATGACGGCGGAACCCGCGTCCCACGGGTTGGGCATCACGAACGCACGATCACGTTCATGCAGGGCCTTGAAGGTTTCGGCGCGAAGGGTTTGGGCATCCATGACTGACTCCTGGCGAAAAAAGGAGCCTTAGAGTAACCCCAGTTGCTCCGCTTCGGGTTCTCGATGCAGGGTCGGCAATGGCGGCAAGCCTGGCAGGCGCGCCATCAGCTTGTCATGAAAGCGCAGCGCCAGTTGTGCGGCGAGGCGGTTGTCCGAGGTGTGCAGGAACACATAAGGCGTGCGGCCTTCTTCGATCCAGCCGGCCACTTTTTCCACCCAGGGGATAAGGAACGGGTCATTGGCTTCCAGTTCGGGGTGACCAATGAAGCGCACTTGGGGAAACAGGGTCAACGCTGCAGGACGCGGCGGCACCTTGGGTTTTTTCGATTGAGCATGCAGCACCGCCGCCGACGTAGAGGTGCAACTGAACAACGGGCGCGAGTCCAGGCAAATCCGTTCGACACAACGGTCACGCAGCAGGCGATTGAGCGTGCGCTCGGCATCGCCTTTGGCAAAGAATTCCGGGTGGCGCACTTCCACCGCCATTGGGCGTTCAAGGCCATCAATAAAGCCTGCCAATTCGCCGAGGCGCTGCGGCGAAAACTTCGCCGACAGTTGCAGCCACAGGGGCGAAACGCGCTCCCCCAACGGGCTCATCAAGCCGATGAAACTCTCGGCAGCCGGCAACTGCTCGCGCAGGTCGCCGCCGTGGCTGATGTCGCCGGGGAATTTGGCGGTGAAGCGAAAATGGTCGGGCATGACTTCAGCCCAGCGCTGCACCGTGGCGGCCGAGGGTCGAGCATAAAACGTGGTGTTGCCTTCAACGGCGTTGAAGACGTGGGAATACAGGGCGAGGTAATCGCTGGAGCGTGCATCGGCCGGGTACAGGTACTCGCGCCAGGCGTTTTCACTCCAGGACGGGCAACCAATAAAGTAAGGCAGGCGCATCAGATATGGATGTCGAGACCCAGCACTTCCATATCCCATTCCACAAAGCCGGCGGTGGTCAGGTAGCTGGCCAGGGCGGTGGCAACGCTTTTGCTCATGGAGCGGGGGAAGATCATGTCTTGCTGGCGGGCAGGAAGACCGCTGATACGTGCTTGAGTAGAAGCTTGCGCATCGGAATGGACCTCGATGAAGTCCGGCGAATCCTCAACGGACTCGTCTACCGTGACGTTCGCCTTACGCGGCTTACGCTTGATAGGGTAGGACTGTGAGGAAAAGCCATCTATACGCATGGACACAAACTCGGTATCAGTAATGGCATTTTAGTGGCGCAATCCATAGTGCGCAAATGCTCTGGTGATAACTAGAACACATATTTTGAAAAAGGTTTAAGCGCGCGGGCAAATTCTGACGATTGGCGATTATTTGTGGCGAGCGGGCTTGCCCCGCGTTGGGTTGCGAAGCGGCCCTGAATCAGCTAATTATGTATACCTGACTTACCGCAGGCGTCTTTTTTGGGGCTGCTTCGCAGCCCAACGCGGGGCAAGCCCGCTCGCCACAGCAAGCCTGCCTGCCACAGCAAGACCGCTCGCCACAACAGGCGCGCTTGCGACACTTAGAGGCCGCGTTCGGCCTTGGTTTGCGCAACTTTGTCACGCAGGTACACGGGCGCAGCCTGATCGGCCGGGATGGCTTCGCCACGTTCGAAGGCGAATCGCGCCAGGGTCAGCAGGTCTTCGGCGTGTGGCAGCATGGCAGCGTCCTGGCCAGCGAGGTTCACACCGATGCGCTCGCCGTAGCCCCAGCCGGTGCCTGCGCCGAACCAGTCACCGCTGGCGTCCGCAGGCAGCACGGAAGACTCCGGAGGCTGCACGGCCTCCACGCCCACGAGGCGCATTTCGCCAGCGGTTTCGCGGTAGCAGCCCCAATAGACTTCATCCATGCGCGCATCAATCGCCGCCGCAACCTGCGCAGCGCCGTGCTCACGCAACGCGCGCTGTGCCAGCACCGCCAGGTTGGAGACCGGAAGCACCGGGCGCTCCAGCGCGAACGCCAACCCCTGCACCACGCCGATGGCGATGCGCACACCGGTAAACGCGCCGGGGCCACGGCCGAAGGCGATAGCATCCACGGCAGACAACGTAGTGCCTGCGTCTTCGAGCAATTGCTTGATCATCGGCAACAGCTTCTGCGCGTGCAGGCGCGGGATCACCTCGTAGTGGCTCGTGACCTTGCCATCGTGCAGCAGGGCAACGGAGCAAGCTTCAGTCGCGGTGTCCAGGGCCAGCAGGGTGCTCATCGGTGTGGGTGTCCAAGTCGAAAAAAAGTGCGCCAGTATAAACAACAACGGCCCGCAAGCGGGCCGTTGTGTACACCGCTGACTACTGAATCAGCTGAGTGCTTGCATTACTTTTGCGGTGATTGCTTCCACCGAGCCAACACCTGGGATGTGGCTGTACTTCGGCTTGCCATTGGCAGCGGACAGCTTCTGGTAGAAATCCACCAGTGGCTTGGTCTGCGAATGGTAGACCGACAAGCGATGACGCACGGTTTCTTCAGTGTCGTCTTTACGCTGCACCAGGTCTTCGCCGGTGACGTCGTCCTTGCCTTCCACTTTTGGCGGGTTGTAGACGGTGTGGTACACGCGGCCCGAGGCTTCGTGAACGCGACGGCCAGCGATACGCTGAACGATTTCTTCGTCTTCAACCGCGATTTCGACCACTGCGTCCAGCTCAACGCCCGCTTTCACCAGGGCTTCAGCCTGGGGAATGGTGCGAGGGAAGCCGTCGAACAGGAAACCGTTTTTGCAGTCGTCCTGGCTGATGCGCTCCTTGACCAGGTTGATGATCAGGTCATCGGAAACCAGGCCGCCGCTGTCCATCACGCTCTTGGCGATCAGGCCCAGCTCGGTGCCAGCCTTTACAGCCGCACGCAGCATGTCGCCGGTGGAGATTTGTGGAATGCCGAACTTTTCAGTGATGAACTTTGCCTGAGTACCTTTACCGGCCCCGGGAGCTCCCAGCAGAATGACGCGCATTGATGTGCTCCTCAATTTTTTATAGAGATGACGCTCGGATTCACCGCATGGGGGCAAATCTCGTAAATATGGGTCCAGGCCGATCAAACGGCCAAAGGCTGATCAAGATACACAGCAGGCCCAAACCACACAAGCCGCCGAAAGTCGCAGGAACCCATGCTGTGCCTGCCCATTGCCGGGGTGTCTCCAGGCGCAACCCGGCCATAAAAACAATGGCCGCCCATTTCAGGGCGGCCATCGCGGTTCAGCTGCAAGCCTTTGAGATTACGCAGAAAACCTTAACCAGTGTTGCGCAACCCTGCGGCAATACCGGCCACGGACACCAGCAGCGCCTGTTCCAGAGGGCTGTCCTGCGCCGCTTGCTGCTCACGCGAGCGCGCCAGCAATTCGGCCTGCAACAGGTGCAAGGGGTCGAGGTAGGTGTTACGCAGGCGGATGAACTCCAGGGTGTCCGGGCTGTGGGCCAGCAGTTGCGACTGGCCAGTCAGGCCAAGCACCACGCCGCATGCCTGCGACAATAGGTCGCGCAAGTGCGCACCCAACGGCAGCAAATCAGGCTGCACCAGGCGCTCGTCATAGAGGCGCGCGATATCCGCATCCGCCTTGGCCAGCACCATTTCCAGCATATCGATGCGCGTGCGGAAGAACGGCCACTGCTCGCGCATCTGCCCCAACAGCTCACCTTCGCCGCGTTCGAGCGCCTTGCTCAGTGCGGCTTCCCAACCCAGCCAGGCTGGCAGCATCAGGCGGGTTTGGGTCCAACCGAAGATCCACGGAATCGCGCGCAGGCTTTCAATACCGCCAGCACGCCGCTTGGCCGGGCGACTGCCCAGCGGCAACCGGCCCAACTCCTGCTCCGGTGTGGACTGGCGGAAATATTCCACGAACTGCGGATTTTCCCGCACCACGGCGCGGTAAGCGCTGACACCGTCTGCCGCCAATTCGTCCATCAAATGACGCCATGCCGGTTCGGGCGGCGGCGGTGGCAACAGTGTGGCTTCGAGCACGGCTGCCAGATAAAGGTTGAGGTTCTGCTCGGCGATGTCCGGCAGGCCGAATTTGAAACGAATCATCTCGCCTTGTTCAGTGGTGCGGAAACGCCCCGCCACCGAGCCTGGCGGCTGCGACAGAATGGCCGCGTGGGCCGGGCCGCCGCCACGGCCGACGGTGCCGCCGCGACCATGGAACAACAGCAGTTCCACTTGTTGTTCGCGGCAGATATCCACCAGACGTTCCTGGGCGCGGTACTGCGCCCAGGCCGCAGCGGTGGTGCCGGCGTCCTTGGCCGAGTCCGAGTAGCCGATCATCACTTCCTGCGGGCCCTGCAAGCGCGCGCGGTAGCCCGGCAGTTGCAGCAGGCGCTCCATTACCGGCCCTGCGTTGTCCAGGTCGGCCAGGGTTTCGAACAGTGGCACCACCCGCATCGGCCGCTGCACGCCCGACTCTTTAAGCAGCAGTTGCACCGCCAGCACATCGGACGCGGCGCCCGCCATGGAAATGACGTACGAGCCCAATGAGGCCTCAGGCGCAGCGGCGACTTCCTTGCAGGTGTTCAACACCTCGGCGGTGTCTGCCGACGGTTTGAAGTAACCGGGCAACAACGGTCGGCGGTTCGCCAGTTCCTGGGTCAGGAAGCTGATACGCGCCTCTTCGTCCCAGTCCTCATAACGACCAAGGCCCAGGTAATCGGTGATTTCGGTCATGGCCGCCGAGTGACGACTGGAATCCTGACGCACATCCAGGCGCACCAGGAACAGGCCAAACGTCACGGCGCGGCGCAGGCAATCGAGCAGCGGGCCGTCGGCGATCACGCCCATGCCGCATTCGTGTAGCGACTGGAAACACAGCTCCAGCGGGTCGAGCAGGTCGCGGTTGTCCTGCAACACCTCCGCCGGTGCCGGGGTGCTGGCGGTCAATGAAGCGTGGGCCCACTGGCGGGTGGCGCGCAGGCGTTCACGCAGTTGCTTGAGCAACGCGCGATAAGGCTCGACGCTGTCGCCGACCCTGGCTTGCAACGCCGGGCTCGCCTGTTGCATCGACAGCTCGGAGGCCAGGTGATCGATGTCGCGCAAATACAAATCTGCCGCCATCCAGCGCGCCAGCAACAGCACTTCGCGGGTGACCGGGGCGGTGACATTCGGGTTGCCGTCACGGTCGCCGCCCATCCACGAGGCAAAGCGAATCGGTGCTGCCTCAAGCGGCAAACGCAGGCCCGTCGCAGCATGCAGGGACTTGTCGGCCTTGCGCAGGTAATTGGGGATGGCGTGCCACAGCGAATGCTCGATCACCGCAAAGCCCCACTTGGCTTCGTCCACCGGAGTGGGCCGGATGCGGCGGATTTCTTCGGTGTGCCAGGCTTCGGCGATCAGCCGTTGCAGGCGCTCGCGGATTTGCTCGCGCTCGGCTGGGGTAAGGTCACGGTGATCCTGCAGCGCCAGTTGCGCGGCAATCGCATCGTATTTCTGGATCAGGGTACGGCGCGCCACTTCGGTGGGGTGGGCAGTGAGCACCAGTTCGATTTCCAGCCGCGCCAACTGCCGGGCCAGGGATTCATCGCTGTGACCTTCGCTTTGCAGGCGGGCCAGCAACTCCGGCAAGACGCGGGATTCAAACGGCGCCGGTTGCGACTCATCGCGCCGATGAATCAACTGGTACTGCTCGGCGATGTTAGCCAGGTTGAGAAACTGGTTGAAAGCCCGCGCCACCGGCAGCAGCTCGTCTTCCTGCAACTGATTCAGGCTCGCGCTCAGCTCATCGCCAGCGGCTTTCTCCGAGTCGGTTCCACGCCGGTCGGCCTTGGCGCCTTTGCGGATCTGCTCGATCTTGTCGAGAAAATCATCGCCGTACTGTTCTCGAATGGTGTTGCCCAACAGCTCACCCAGCAGGTGAACATCCTCACGCAAGCGTGCATCGATATCACTCATCAGCCAATCTCCAGCCAGAAATCCGGGACGCGCAGGGGGTTCAGAGTGCCGCCAGCTTCCATTTCTGACAAGACTTTAAACCTTGTGACTTACCGCTAGTCTCAATACTGAGTCGCCGCGTTTATGCACGCGAGCGGCTGGTCACTCATCATCGCCCGCAACCTGTGGGCTTAACTGAGGTTGCCATGAAAATTCGAGAGCTGGCCCAGCATTGGGAAGAAAATGCCAAGGGTCGCCTGACCCAAACCGAATACGCGATTCATCTGGATGTGGAGTCCGCCGCGCGACTGGCCGCCATCTCCGAGATGTACCCCAAGCGCACCACCGATGAGCTGCTCGGCGAGCTGATCGGCGCCGCGCTTGAAGAGCTTGAAGCGAGCTTTCCGTACGTTAAGGGCCAGCATGTGGTTGCGACGGATGAAGAAGGCGATCCGCTGTACGAAGACGTCGGCCCTACTCCGCGCTTTCTGACTTTATCGCGCCGCTATCTGCATGATTTGTCAGACAGTGCAGAGGATAAGAGCCGTTGATAAACACCCAAAAAGCCGATTCGACCCAAATATTCCGGGCCTCGCGGGGAATCGGCGTACCTTTTCGCACGGCAAAAGTTCCTCCGAAATTATGCTGACCATTCAGTCAGATATTTTTTTAGGCAATTCGCCATCTTCGCTGAACTTTTGAAAAAAGCCTCCGGTCACAGCAGGTAAGCCATCACATTGGAACGGCCGTTTGAATAGGCGTCATGTGCTTAACCGCCGGACCCGCAACCGCCCCCATCCAGATGGATTTTGATGTTTTTCAGGAGTTATCTAATGGAGTTGAAGACGATGAAGACCAGCACTGCCAAATCCTCGTTTAACCATCTGCGCGGGCTTAAGTTGGCCGCGCTGGCAATCGGCACCAGCTTTGTTTTGGCAGGCTGCGCCGGCAACCCGCCAACCGAACAGTACGCTGTAACCCAGTCTGCGGTGAACAGCGCAGTCAGCGCCGGCGGCACCGAGTACGCACCTGTAGAAATGAAGTCGGCTCAGGACAAGTTCAAAGAAGCCGAAATCGCCATGCACGACAAGAACTACGAAAAGGCCCGTCAGCTGTCTGAACAGGCCGAGTGGGATGCTCGCGTCGCTGAGCGCAAATCTCAGGCCGCCAAGGCTCAACAGGCGGTAAAAGATTCTCAGAAAGCCGTCGATGAGCTGCGCAAGGAAGGCATGCGCCCTGCTGTTATCCAACAGCAATAAGCCACTGCCTCTTGACTGCATCGCACCTGATAACGAATTGAAAGGACGACACGATTATGCGTAAACAAGTGATGATCCCTGCTTTGCTGGCGATGAGCGTTGCCCTGGCGGCCTGCTCCACCCCGCCTAACGCGAACCTGGAAAACGCACGGACCAACTACTCGGCCCTGCAAACCAACCCACAAGCCACCAAGCTTGCGGCCCTGGAAACCAAAGACGCCAGCGATTGGCTGGACAAGGCTGACAAGGCTTACCGCGACAAGGAAGACGAGAAGAAAGTCGACCAACTCGCTTACCTGACCAACCAGCGCGTTGAAGTGGCGAAAGACACCATCGTGTTGCGCGAGTCCGAAGCCAAGCTGAAAAACGCCGGTGACGAACGCGCCCGTGCACTGCTTGACGCCCGTGATGCGCAGATCAAGCAACTGCAAAACAGCCTGAACGCCAAGCAGACCGAGCGCGGCACGCTGGTAACGTTCGGTGACGTACTGTTCGCCACCAACAAGTCCGACCTGAAATCCACCGGCCTGGTTAACATCACCAAGCTGGCTCAGTTCCTGCGCGACAACCCGGACCGTAAAGTGATCGTCGAAGGCTACACCGACAGCACCGGTTCAGACTCTTACAACCAGAGCCTGTCCGAGCGTCGTGCGGCTTCCGTCCAACGTGCACTGGCTCAGCAAGGCGTGGATATCTCGCGCATCGTGACCCAGGGTTACGGCAAGGAATACCCGGTTGCCGATAACGGCAGCGTGTCGGGCCGTGCCATGAACCGTCGCGTTGAAGTGACCATCTCCAACGACAACCAGCCGGTTAAGCCACGTTCGTCGATGGCCAACTGATTGATTGACGCTGGATAAAAAAACCCCACCTTCATGGTGGGGTTTTTTATTGCCGGTCAGACGTTGATTTGGCGACCGTTATCATTGCCCGGCATCATGGCCTCCAGGCCTTGGCGACCCGCGGCGAGTTGTTCAAGCTCCTCGGGGCTCTTCTGACTGTCCGAAGAATCAGAGCCTGAGGCACCGGCGCCTTGAGCACCAGCGACTGACAACATTTCCATCAGTCTCTTGATCAGGTCGGGTTCCTGTTTTTCCTGCTGCTCAACTTCCTGAGCGCCACCCTGATCCAGTTCGCTTTGGCCCCTGGCCATGCCCAACATCTTGCCAATTGCAGCAATATCCATGATCCCGCTCCCAGATTCGCACTACGTAAGTTGGCTATCAGCAACGCTGACAACCCAGTCAGTGGCTTCTTACGGGATACGGTTCCAGATATTTCCAACCCGAAGGTTATTGCTGCAATTGCGGTGTTTCCTGGCCCATGCAACGCACGGCCTGCTTGCGACTATTGACCAGCACACCACTCAAGCCTTTTTGCTCGGTGTCGAACATCACCAGCACGCCGTCGACGCATTGCGCCACTTGCGCGGCCGGGGTCAGGGAGACCTTGTAATCCTCGCCCGGCACGGTCTTGAGCATGGTGAACTCGCTGAGCAGCAACGCGTCTTCAGGCTTGGCAAAATGCAGGTAACCGTAGAACCACAGGCAACCTACCGTGCCGATAATGGTACCGATGCCAGTGAGGATCAGCGGGATCATGTTGCGTTCTTCGCTCATTGCGGGCTCTCTGATGAATCAACTTTTGGAGTCGGATAATTCGGAATTTCGCCCAGGCGGCGCAGGCCGTTGAAGTGCTGCGGATCGTCCAGATAGCGCAGCATGACGGTCTGCCAGGTTTTGTCGGCGAACGTCTGTACATGCCCGCCACGGGTCAGTTGCAGCACCCTCGGCGGCGGCGCGGCCTGGTATAGGCGGATGCCATTGGCCAGCGGCACGATCGGGTCATCCAGGCTGTGGAACAACAATTTGGGCACACCGGTCAGCCGGGGCATGGCGTTAATCGCGCTGTCGCCATCGGGCACCAGCCACGACAGGGGCACCTGAAACGGCCATGTTAACCAGGAGGTGCTGAGGGCGAATTGTCCTACGTCACGATAACTGGCGGGCACGCCGTCCAGCACCAGCGCCTTGAGCTGGGTTTGGCGCTCGGGATGGGCCGCCAGGTAATGCACCGCCAATGCGCCACCCAGGCTTTGGCCGAGCACGATCAAAGGCTGATGCTGAGTTTCCGGGGCTTTATCGAGCCAGCTGAAGGCGGCGTCGATGTCCTGATAGACCGCCGGCAACGACGGCTTGCCCTCCGACAACCCGTAGCCGCGATAGTCCAGCAGCAGCACTTGGTAGCCCTGCTCCGGCAACCACCAACTGCCGCCGAGGTGCCAGGCGAGGTTGCCGCCATTGCCGTGCAGGTGCAGCACCGTGCCCTTGAGCGGCACGCCGGGCTTGGCCGGCAGCCACCAGGCGTGCAGTTTTACGCCGTCGGCGGTGGTGAGGGTGACGTCGCGATACGCCAGGTGAGCTTTTTGCGGCGTGAACGGCAGGCCGGGCTCGGGGTAGAACAGCAGAGAGCTGCAACCGTTCAATGTGAGTAGCAGGCAAAGAATGCCGAGGATTCTCATCCGTTGAAGCCTCGCTGTTTTTCAGAGTGACAGAGATTCCAATGTGGGAGCTGGCTCGCCTGCGATGGCGGTGTATCAGTCACAGATGTATCAACTGATAGTGAGCTATCGCAGGCAAGCCAGCTCCCACATTCTGAACCCGGTTTCTTCAGAGGATATTCGAGTAATCCGCTTCGATCCGGTCCAGGCTCAGGTGATTAAGGAAGTTGGAAAAGCACATCCATGCCGCCAGCGCGTTCATGTCGCGGAACTGCTCCGGCAAATATTTGGGCGGCACCACCAAACCTTCGTCGACCAATTGGCGCAGGGTACGCATATCTTCCAGCGTGGTCTTGCCGCAAAACAGCAGCGGCACCTGTTCCAGCTTGCCCTTGCGCACGGCGAGCTGGATGTAGTTGTAGACCATGATAAAGCCCTTGAGGTAGGACAAATCCTTGGTAAATGGCAGACCGTTCGGCACTGAGCCACGGAATACGCGACTGGCGTTGCCGTAGCTTTCAGCCATTTCAAAACCTTGCTCGCGGAAAAACTCGAACACCTGCAGGAAGTCGGCGCCCTCTTCCACCATATGGATGGCGCGGGTGCGGTTGGTCAGTTTGCGCAGGCGGCTCGGGTAGGAAGCGAAGGTGATGATCTCCATGAGAATCGCCAGGCCTTCCTGAGTCACGGTGGACGACGGCGGGCCCTTGGACAAGAACGTACAGATCGGCTGGTTCTGGCCGTTGAGCGTGGTGCCGACGTGCACCAGGCCCTCATGCACTTCGAGGGCGCGCACGTCACGGTCGTTGAACATCGCGTCGGCGCGGATCTTGATGTAGTCGGCGCCCGCCGCGGCGTCGGCAACAATGCCATCGGACTCAAACACGCGGATGGTTTCTTCAGCCTCGCCAAACACCTTGTTCAAACGGGTTTGCAGCAACGCGACGGCATCTTTGGCGGTGAGGGTCTTGGGTTCGTCTTTGAGGTCGCCACGGCCGTCGATGTTATTCAAGTAGTCGGAAAGCATCAGCCCCAAGTCGGCCAGGGTCGGGTCGCCGGCGTGAAACGCATCGGAAGCAGCGCCGTACAGCTCTTGCGAGATCAGGCCAAAGTCCTCGGTGCCGCGCGCTTCGAGCATGCGCACCACCATGCGGTATTCCCGGCACATGCGGCGCATGATCTGCCCCACCGGGCTGAACTGGCCGAGGCGGCGGGTGATGTCACGCTCGATGTTCTGGAACTCCAGTTTCACCGCGCTGGAGTCGAATGACAAAGGCCGGTTGAGGTAGTAATCGCGGCTCACGGCAGGCATTTCCTTGCCCTTGGCCTTGAGGAAACCCTGACGAATATTCTCGTCCCACTTCACGGCGTCGAGGACGCGAATCGGTGTTTGCGCCAGCACAATGCGATCGGACAAAGTGCGTATCGTCTGCTGGTAATCGTCCACCCGGTGTTTCCTCTTTAAACGTTATTGGCCCGTACGCTTGTAGCGCACGGCTTCAACGAACACATCGGCATTGGCCGGATCATCCAGGTAGGCAAACACCTGGCTCATGGGGCTATCGACCAGTACGCCGTCGCCTTCGACGGTTTCCAAGGTACTGCCGTGCAATGACTGTTGGCCTATGGCTTGCTGTATCTGTTCCAGGTCCAGGTTGTAGACCACCAATTCGCGTTTTTCGTCGAATTCAAAACCGGCCAGGATGAAATGCCCACCCAGTTTGGCCGGCAACGGCGCCGACAGATACCAGCGGCCGCCATGGTGCGACACGGTAAACAGGTACTCGTCACGCTGGCCCGGTTTGGCCTTAGGGTAGCTCACGGCTTTGTAGCGGTGCTCACCGGCGCGGGTAATCTGCAGGTTGAGCGGTTCGCCCCAGGCGTTTTTGCTCGACCAGCGGCCGATCAAGGCGTCGGGCGCAGCTTGGCTGGCTGGCAATGGGTCTTTAAATGTCACCAGACAACCGCTGAGCAACAGGAATGACAAGGTGATTACAAACACACGCCAGGTTTTCATCCAATACCCCATAGCTGTGGGAGCTGGCTTGCCTGCGATACAGGCACCTCGGTACTTCTGGCAGACAGAGGTGATGCTATCGCAGGCAAGCCAGGTCCCACCTAAAGCAGAGTGCGCACAGGGCTAGACCGAGGCCAGTACCAAATGCATGTAGCGCTTGAGGATCTCAAGCATGTCTTCCCCGGTCAGAGGCTCTGGGCCGCCAAGCAGGCCCTGATATTCCATCCGACCGATAATCGCCGTCAACACTTTGGCATCCTGTTGTGGCTCGCGGGAACCCAGCATCTGGAAAAATTGCCCGGTGCCTTGCAGCAGGATCTGTTGATGGGACCGTACCAGTTCGGCCAGGCGCGGGTTCAGCAACGCCTCCTGACGGAAGGCCTGCTCGGCCATCAGGTGCTCGCGGCGGTTGATCAGTTGGCGCTGCACGTAGTCAGCGGTCAGCCGTGCGATGTCATCGGCCAACTGTGAGCGCGACTGCGGGCTGCCATCGCCGTAGGCAACCATCTCGCGCAGCAGGCCCTCGTTGCGCACCCACAACTTGCCCATAAAGGCAGCGCTGCGTTCGACGTATTGGGCGAAGGTATCGGTGAGCAGATCATCGATGTCCTTGAAATAGTAGGTGGTGGCCGACAACGGCACCCCGGCCTCCGCCGCCACTGCGCGATGGCGCACGGCCCGCACGCCATCACGCACCACGATGCGCATGGCCGCATCGAGAATTTCTTGCCGGCGCTGTTCGCTGCCCCGGCGACTGGCCTTGCGGCCCTGGTACTGGACACTTTCAGCCACGGCTGCAGCAATGCCGGCGGCGCCTTCTTGAGCCATTACGCGGTTCAAACGGACCTTCCTATACACCGATGAATGATCGCTCCCACGCTCCGCGTGGGAATACCGCTTTGGACGCTCCGCGCCCGTTGGTGACGCAGAGCGTCACGAGATGCATGCCCACGCAGAGCGTGGGAACGATCACGCCTGACGGCTGAATACGCCACACAAAAAAGCCGCCTTATAAAAGGCGGCTTCGGATTTCGCTACGCTTACGCTTGTGGCCGCATGTGCGGGAACAAGATCACATCCCGAATCGACGGCGAGTTGGTCAACAACATCACCAGGCGGTCGATGCCGATACCTTCACCGGCCGTCGGCGGCATGCCGTACTCCAGCGCGCGAACGAAGTCAGCGTCGTAGTGCATGGCTTCGTCGTCGCCGGCGTCCTTGTCGGCCACCTGAGCCATGAAGCGTTCGGCCTGGTCTTCCGCGTCGTTCAACTCAGAGTAGGCGTTGGCGATTTCACGGCCGCCGATGAACAGCTCGAAACGGTCGGTGACGTTCGGGTTGTCATCGTTGCGACGGGCCAGTGGCGACACTTCGAACGGGTACTGGGTAATAAAGTGCGGCTGTTCCAGCTTGTGCTCGACCAGCTCTTCGAAAATCATCACCTGCAGTTTGCCCAGGCCTTCAAAGCCCAGCACCTTGGCGCCGGCTTTCTTGGCGATGGCGCGGGCCTTGTCGATGTCGTTCAGGTCGTCGGCAGTCAGCTCAGGGTTGTACTTGAGGATCGAGTCGAACACCGACAGACGCACAAACGGCTCGCCGAAGTGGAACACCTTGTCGCCGTACGGCACGTCGGTGCTGCCCAGCACCAGCTGCGCCAGCTCGCGGAACAGTTCTTCGGTGAGGTCCATGTTGTCTTCGTAGTCGGCGTACGCCTGGTAGAACTCCAACATGGTGAATTCAGGGTTGTGACGCGTCGAAACGCCTTCGTTACGGAAGTTGCGGTTGATCTCGAACACTTTCTCAAAGCCGCCGACAACAAGGCGCTTGAGGTACAGCTCCGGCGCAATGCGCAGGAACATTTCCAGATCCAGCGCATTGTGGTGGGTTTCGAACGGCTTGGCTGCAGCACCACCGGGGATGGTTTGCAGCATCGGCGTTTCCACTTCCAGGAAGTCACGCTTCATCAGGAAGCTGCGAATGTGCGCGATGACTTGCGAACGCACGCGGAAGGTCTGACGCACGTCTTCGTTGACGATCAGGTCAACGTAGCGCTGGCGGTAGCGCTGCTCGGTGTCGGTCAGGCCGTGATGCTTGTCCGGCAGCGGGCGCAGGGATTTGGTCAGCAGGCGCACGCTGGTCATTTCCACGTACAGATCGCCCTTGCCGGAACGGGCCAGGGTGCCTTCGGCAGCGATGATGTCGCCCATGTCCCAGGTTTTCACCGAGGCCAGGGTTTCTTCAGGCAAGGTTTTGCGGTTGACGTAGACCTGGATGCGACCGGTCATGTCCTGGATCACCATGAACGAGCCACGGTTGAGCATGATGCGACCTGCCACCTTGACCGGGATCGCCGCGTCTGCCAGCTCTTCCTTGGTCTTGTCCGCGTATTGCTTCTGCAAGGCATCGCAGTAGTTTTCGCGGCGGAAGTCGTTGGGGAAGGCATTGCCCTTGGCGCGCTCAGCGGCCAGCTTTTCCTTGCGCAGGGCGATCAGGGAGTTTTCTTCCTGTTGCAGGGCTTGCGGGTCGAGTTGTTGGTCGCTCATGTCTTTTGAAATTCCATCACAGGTTCGTTGCCCCCAGGCCTGCGGCCTGGGAATCGCCGGCGTACCGGCTCCTACAGAGGGTTACAGGCCTGATTTCAGGCTGGCTTCCAGGTATTCGTCGATGTCGCCGTCGAGCACCTTGTCGCAGTCGCTGCGTTCGATGTTAGTGCGCAGATCCTTGATCCGCGACGCATCAAGCACATAAGAACGGATCTGGTGGCCCCAGCCGATATCCGACTTGGTGTCTTCCAGCGCCTGGGAAGCGGCGTTGCGCTTCTGCATTTCCTGCTCGTACAACTTGGCCCGCAGCATTTTCATGGCGGTGTCCTTGTTCGCGTGCTGGGAACGCTCGTTCTGGCAACTCACCACGGTGTTGGTCGGTACGTGAGTAATACGTACGGCCGAGTCGGTGGTGTTTACGTGCTGACCACCGGCACCGGAAGAGCGGTAGGTGTCGATGCGCAGGTCCGCCGGGTTGATCTCGATTTCCACTTTGTCGTCGATCTCTGGCGAGACGAACACCGCGCTGAACGAGGTGTGACGACGGTTGCCGGAGTCGAACGGGCTTTTGCGCACCAGGCGGTGTACGCCGATTTCGGTACGCAGCCAGCCAAAGGCGTATTCACCCTTGATGTGCACGGTCGCGCCTTTGATACCGGCGACTTCACCGGCCGACAATTCCATGATGGTCGCGTCGAAACCGCGCTTGTCGGCCCAGCGCAGGTACATGCGCAGCAAAATGTTGGCCCAGTCCTGGGCTTCGGTGCCACCGGAACCGGCCTGGATGTCCAGGTAGGCGTTGTTCGGGTCCATTTCATGGCTGAACATGCGGCGGAATTCGAGTTTGGCGAGGTTTTCCTCGAGACGGGCCAGCTCGGCGACGACATCGCCCACTGCGCCTTCGTCGTCTTCTTCAACGGCCATGTCCAGCAGGTCGCGGCAATCGCCCAGACCGGTGTTCAGTTCGTCGAGGGTGTCGACGATCTGCGCCAGCGCAGCGCGCTCGCGGCCCAGCTCCTGGGCGTATTCAGGTTTGTTCCAGACAGCCGGATCTTCAAGCTCGCGATTGACTTCGGTCAGACGCTCATGCTTTTGATCGTAGTCAAAGATACCCCCGAATAGTTTCGGAGCGCTCGGACAGGTCCTTGATGGTGTTAAGGATCGGGT
>NZ_JAFCTN010000013.1:0-127966 GCF_049896045.1 Pseudomonas sp. PWP3-1b2 | reverse complement strand
TGTGGGAGCGGGCTTGCTCGCGAAGGCGGTGGGTCTGTTGATGGATTTGGTGGCTGATACACCGCATTCGCGAGCAAGCCCGCTCCCACAGGTGGTTCTCCATTTGGTCTGGGAGAACGCAATCTGCTCTAGAAAAAACAGCGCCTTTGATCCAACCATTCAGGTCGGCTACCAGGCCGCCGTGCTCTTGCTTTTGATTTTGATCTGAGGCGCCCCGTTAACCACGATGGCCGCACGCAGGCTTCCGGGCGTTTGCCAAAAGTGACCCGCTGTAAGAGCGGAACCAACTTCAGCCGTTACCGCAGCAACGGATATGTACACAACCAAGCCCCCTACCGCACCCTATCCTCCCGCCCCCGCAACACCCGATCCGGCATCGCAACAGCCGCCGCCAACCCCAACAACGACACCCCCGCACTCACCATCAACAAATGCCGAAACGTCACCGCCAACTCCCCACGCAACGCATCCTGCGCCAGCCCCGGCGCCGCATTCAACCCATCCAGCAACACATTCCCGGAACTCCCCTCACCCGCCAACGCCCCACTCGCCAAATGCGCAAAACTCGAATCCTGCAACAACGCCAACAACAACGCCGACATCGAAGCCACCCCCACCGCCCCACCCAGCGAACGAAACAAATTAGTGGTGCTGGTGGCCACCCCGATATCCCGCTGCTCCACCGAATTCTGCGTCCCAACCAATGAAGTAGGAAACTGCATCCCCGCCGCAATCCCGCACAACAGCATAAACACCGCCGTCATCCCCACATCCTGAGGCGCGCTGAACGCCATGCCCAAAATCGCAAACGGACTCAACAATGCCCCACCCAGAATCATCGGCTTATACCGCCCCGTCACCGACGTCATGCGCCCCGCGCAATAAGCCCCCACCGGCAGCCCAAACGCCAACGGCAGCAAATGCAACGCCGCACTGTCAGCGCCAGAACCCGTCACCGTCTGATACCGCAACGGCATCAACACCGTCAGCGAAATCGCCTGAAAACTGGTAAAGAAAATCGTGCACCAACACAGCACCGCGCTGCGGTTGGCAAATAAATGCATCGGCAGCAAAGGCTCCGGCGCACGGCGTTCGTGCCACACAAATACACTCAACGCCACCAGCGCACAGGCCAGCAGCCCCAGCACCTGTTGATCACGCCAGTGATGCCCCTGGCCAATCTCGGTAATGCCCAGCAGCAATGCGGTCAAACCGATGATCATCAGCAACGTGCCAAGGTAATCGATGATCGGCTTGCGCTGCGGCACCGGCAGCCCCACCAGCGTGCGATGGGCCACGTACCAGGCGCCCACGCCCAGCGGCAGGTTGATCAGGAACACCCAGCGCCACGACAGGTACTCGGTCATGTAACCGCCCAACACCGGCCCGGCCACGCTGGCCACTGCGTACATGCTGCTGAAATAGCCCTGATAACGCCCGCGTTCACGGGGCGGGATGATGTCGCCGATGATCGCCTGGCTTACCGAGATCATCCCGCCGGCACCGATGCCCTGGAGGATCCGCGCCAGCACCAACTGCTCCATGCTTTGCGCCATGCCGCAAAACAGTGAGGCCACGGTAAACAGGCCCATGCCGATCAGCATCATCGGGCGCCGCCCATACAGGTCGCCGAGCTTGCCGTAGATCGGCACCGCCACCGTCATCGCCACCATGTAACCGGCGATCACCCAGGCCAGCAGGTTGACGTCGTGGAACTGCGCAGAAATGGCCGGCATCGACACCGCGACGATGGTCTGGTCGAGGGCGCCAAGAAAGATCGCCAGCATCAGCGCGACAAGCACACTGCGTATGGCGGGAACAGGTTGAGTGGGCTGATTCAGGTGAGTCACGGCAGAACCTTCGAGCAGGGCCCGCGAGAGCGAAAAAGCCCGCGGGAATGCTCAACATCTTACTCGATAGCAGGCTATTCGATAGCCTCGTAAGGAAGCCCGACGTAATTTTCTGCGATGGTCTTGCGACCAGCTTCAGAGCTGATGAAATACGCCAGCTCGCTCTCGGCAATGCGCTGGCTGAAACCATCCGCCTCGGGAAACTCGTGCAGCATCGAGGTCATCCACCAGGAAAACCGCTCGGCCTTCCACACACGGCGCAGGCAGATAGCAGAGTACTTTTCCAACAGGTCCACGCGCCCTTCGCGGTACACCTTGAGCAGGATCCGATACAGCGTGCTCACGTCACTGGCCGCCAGGTTCAGGCCCTTGGCGCCGGTGGGCGGCACGATGTGCGCCGCGTCGCCCAGCAGAAACAGGCGCCCGTACTGCATCGGCTCCACAACGAAACTGCGCAGCGGCGCGATGCTTTTCTCGATCGACGGGCCGGTGACCAGCTTCTCGGCCAGCTCCAGCGGCAGTCGGGTTTTCAGTTCGTCCCAGAAACGCGCGTCCGACCAGTCATCCAGCGGCTCTTCCACCGGCACTTGCAGGTAATAGCGGCTGCGGGTCGGCGAACGCATGCTGCACAGAGCAAAACCGCGCGGGTGCTTGGCGTACACCAGTTCGGCGTGCACCGGCGGCGTGTCCGCGAGGAGGCCGAGCCAGCCGAACGGGTAAACCCGCTCAAACACCTTTAAGGACTCAGCCGGGATCGACTGGCGCGCCACACCGTGGAAACCGTCGCAACCGGCAATGTAGTCGCACTCCAGCCGAACGCGTTCGCCCTGATGCTCGAAGGTCAGCCAGGGCTGGTCGGTTTTCATGCCGTGGGGCTGCACATTGCACACTTCATACAACGTAGTAGCGCCCGCCGCTTCCCGTGCGGCCATCAGGTCGCGGGTAACTTCGGTCTGGCCGTAGACCATCACCGACTGGCCGCCGGTCAGCGCTTTCAGGTCGATCGGGGTGAGCTGGCCGTTCAGCGCCAGTTCAAAACCGCTGTGCACCAGGCCTTCGGCATCCATGCGCGTGCTGACGCCCGCCTCGCGCAACAGGTCGACCATGCCTTGCTCGAGCACCCCGGCTCGAATGCGGCCCGCCACGTAATCGGCGCGTTGGCGCTCAACGATCAGGGTCTGGATGCCGGCGTTATGCAGCAATTGGCCGAGCAGCAATCCCGAAGGACCGGCGCCGATGATGGCGACTTGGGTTTTCAGCGTTTTCATTATTTTTATCGCCCGCAAGCTTCACCGAACGGATTTGGTGAAAGAGTTATCATTGGAACTAGTTGCTGGCATTTTTCACTTGAGTGGCCGGCATAAGAAGGTGAAAACTGAGACAAAGCCTGCGCTTTTCGCCAATCGGGGCGATTACCGAACCACTATCCTGAGTATCGGATTGAAACCATGACCAAAACTGCCAGTTCCGCGATTCCGGTGTTCAAGCTATACGGGGAGAGCCAGCATTGGCCGACTCCGGATTTGCTGCACTGCGAGACCATCTCCCGACGGAGTCGGGAGTACCAGTGGGAAATTCAGCCCCACCGGCACGCGGATCTGTGCCAGTTGTTGTACGTGCACAAAGGCCATGCGCAACTGGAGATTGAAGGCCAGCGCACCACGCTCAATGAAGCCACCTTGCAGGTGCTGCCGCCGTTATGCGTGCACGGTTTTCGGTTTTCCGAGGACGTTGAAGGCTACGTGGTGACCCTGGCGGCGCCGCTGGTCAGCCATTTGCAGGCGCAACTCGGCGCAGCGCTTGACGGTTTGCAGTCCCTGGGCAACTACCCGGCTGGCACGGACAGTGACTACCTCAACGCGCAGTTCGCCCGCCTGCAGGACGAATACGCGGATGAACAACCGGCGCGAGACATGATGATGCACGCGCTGGTCAGCGTGCTGCTGGTGTGGATCAGCCGTCAGGCGATCCAGCGTCGCCACCCGCGCGCGCCACGGGGCCGGGAATATTTCCGGCGGTTTACCCAGTTGGTCGAGCAGCATTACCGCGAGCACCCAAAAATTGAAGATTTGGCCCACAAGCTGGGCATCTCGGTCTCACACCTGAATGGGACATGTCGGGAATTGGGCGGCCAGCCCGCGCTGCAGATCATGCATGACCGCCAGTTGCTGGAAGCCAAGCGCCTGCTGACCTACACCAGCATGACCATCAATGAGATGTCGGAAGTGCTGGGGTTTTCCGACCCGACGAATTTCTCACGGCTGTTCCGCCGACGGGTCGGGTTCTCACCCAAAGCCTTTCGCGAGCAGTTGAAAGCGGAACAGTCGGTTACCTGAGCGCGCTGAAACTGCCGGTACGCGGTATGCATTGGTCTTGATGGCAGCTGATTGCAAAGGCTGCCGGTTGCATGCGCGTTTGTTCAACGCGATAGGCGGCAGTCCCGTACACCGCTGTCGCCAGGGCGCACAGGGTGAAAATCATCAGGTACTTTCTAATTTTTAGAGTCATGGCAGCGACCTCCGAACAGACCTTGACGGGCCTGTTTAAAGCATAGGTCACTCAGGGCGAGTTGCCATTATTGGACGCCATTCAACACATTTATGTCGGTTTTAAAGACAGCCCGTTCAAGGGCTGGGTTTCAAGGACTCAAATCTCAAAGGCCGATGTCCCACGCCGGTTCTTCCGGAAACCTGAGCACCAGGAAATCCAGCAGGCTGCGCAGCGCCAACGGCATGTGCTTGCGCGAGGCGTACACGGCGTAGACATTCATTTGCTGCGGCTCAGCCTGGGGCAGCAAACGGATCAATTCGCCGCTGCGGATATAGTCCCCGGCCTGATAACTGGGGAGCCGCGCCACCCCCGCTCCCGCCAGCGTCACCCGCAGCAAGGTCGTCGCCTCGTTGGCGGTGATATTGCCCTGCACCGCCACCGACGTCGGCTCGCCGTTCTCGGTGAAATGCCACAGGCTTTTGCCGAAGTAGGAGTGCGTCAGGCAATTGTGCTCTGCCAACTCGTGCACGTGTCGGGGTTGCGGGTGCTCGCGCAGGTACGCCGGCGACGCGCAGATCACCGAGCGGCACAACGTGAGCTTGCGTGCGATCAGGTTGGGGTCCAGCTCGAAACTGGTGCGGATGGCCAGGTCGATGCGCTCATCCACCAGGTTCACGGTGCGGTCGAGCATCTGCATATCGATACTGACCAGCGGGTTGAGCTTGACGTACTCGGCCACCGCATCGGCTAACTGCGCCTGGCCGAACGAACTGCTCACACTCAGGCGAACCTGGCCGCGCGGGGCTTCATCCGGCTCGGTGACGGCAGCCTGCATGTCAGTGCACAACTCGAGCATTTGCCGGCAACGCGGCAGCATCTCACTGCCAGCAGCGGTAAGGCTGAGCTTGCGCGTGGTGCGGTGCATCAGGCGCGCGCCTACCCAGTCCTCAAGTTCGGCCAGGTAACGCGACACCACCGGCCGCGACAGGTCCAGATGATCGGCGGCGGCGGACTGGCTGCCCAGGTCCACGACGCTGACAAAAACACGCATTGCTTGAAGACGGTCCATGATTTGCCCGGTTTTAGAAACAAACTATGTTCAAGCATGGCATTTTTTGTGACGTTTAGTGCAACTAAGCTCTGTGCACTACTTACCCCTGCTGGAGCTGCACATGACCTCGACCCTTAAACGGCTTGCCACCGCGATGGCCGCTCTGGCCTTCGCCGCCCATGCGGCGGCTGCCGACCTGACGCTGGACGTCTACAACCCAGGCGAAGCCGCCGTGTTCCCCGTAACCTCGGTACTGGTCAGCGGCGCAAAAGACGCGATCCTGGTGGACGCGCAATTCGGTAAAGGCCAGGCCGAGCAGCTTGTGCAGAAGATTCGCGCCAGCGGCAAGCACCTCACCACGATTTACATCAGCCATGGCGACCCGGATTACTACTTCGGCCTCGACACCCTGGCCGCCGCGTTCCCCGACGCCAAGGTGGTCGCACCACAGCCGGTGGTGGATCACATCAAGGCCACCGTTGAGCAAAAACTCGCGTTCTGGGGCCCGAAAATGGACGCCGACAAACCCGCGAAAGTCATCGTTCCGAGTGTGCTCGAAGGTCACAGCCTGACCCTCGAAGGCAAAAAACTGGAAATCATCGGCCTCGACGGCGCGCAGCCCGACCGCACCTTCGTGTGGATCCCGTCGATCAAGGCAGTGGTCGGCGGCGTGGTCGTCGCGCAAAACATTCATGTGTGGATGGCCGACACCCAAACGCCGAAGTCCCATGCCGATTGGTTGGCCACCCTCAACCGCATTGAAGGCCTGAAACCGCGCAGCGTAATTCCGGGCCATTACCTGGGCGCACCGACCGTGCAATCGGTGGCGTTTACTGCGAGCTACATCAAGGCGTTCGACGAAGAGACCGCCAAGGCCAAGGATTCCGCCGCCCTGATCGCAGCCATGAAAAAACGTTACCCGAACCTCGCCGACGAGAGCAGCCTGGAATTGGGTGCCAAAGTCGCCAAGGGCGAAATGAAGTGGTGAAAGGTTTTTGAACCCCTGACCTGACTGGAGAACGACATGAGCAAGATCGCAATCATTGGTGCCACCGGCCGTGCCGGTAGCCAACTGCTGGAAGAAGCGCTGCGTCGTGGGCATAGCGTTACCGCCATCGCGCGTAATACCGACACACTGGCTGCGCGCCCTGGCGTCACCGTCAAACAAGTCGATGCGCTGGATGCCGAGGCCTTGCAACAAGCCGTCAGCGGCAGCGATGTGGTGATCAGTGCGGCGCACTTTGCTACCTTGCCTGCCAACGCGGTCATCGGCCCGGTGACAAAGGCCGGGGTGAAACGCCTGCTGGTGGTGGGCGGTGCCGGTTCGTTGTTGCTGCCGGATGGCAGCCGTGTCATCGACAGCCCGGGCTTCCCGGCGGAATACAAGACTGAAGCCAGTGCGGGTGCGGAATTTCTCGATACGCTGCGTCAGGAGAAGGTTCTGGATTGGACCTTTCTGTCGCCGTCGGCAGAGTTTGTCGAGACCGAACGCACCGGTAAATTCCGCCTGGGCCGGGATGAGTTGCTGGTGAGTGCTGAAGGCCGTAGCTGGATCAGCTTTGCTGATTTTGCGATTGCGTTGATCGATGAAGTGGAAACACCGAAGCACTCCCGCCAACGCTTCACCGTCGGCTACTGACACAACCGGTCAACCCTGTGTAAGGGGACTTATGTGGGAGCTGGCTTGCCTGCGATAGCATCACCACGGTGTAACTCATACACCGAGGTGCCTGCATCGCAGGCAAGCCAGCTCCCACACCCCCGCTCCAGCCACATTGTCAGGGTTGTACCTGGCTGACCAACCAGGTCATCAATTCTTCAAGCCCGGCCGAAGGCCGCGCCCCCGGCGGATGCACCAGGTAATAGCCCATCCCCGTCGGCACCCGCAGTTCAAACGGGGTCGCCAACCTGCCCGCCTTCAAGTCCTCGCCAATCAGCGCACTGTCGCCAATTGCCACCCCATTGCCTTGCGACGCCACGGTCATCGCCAGGTCCAGCGTTTCAAAATGATGCCCCTGCCCCAGATTGCTCAGTTGCGTCTTCGCCACTTTTAGCCATAACGCCCAATCGCGTTCATCCCGCGTGGGGTGCAGCAGCACGTGTGTCTGCAAATCTGCAGGCGTGTGCAAACCACTGAGCAGCCCCGGCGCGCAGACGGGTGTGAGTTGCTCATCAAACAGGTGCCGTGCCTCGGCGGACTGCTCGCCGATGGGCGCGTAGATCACCGCCGCATCGAATTGCTCGCGACGAAAGTCCACGGTGTAGGCCATGGTGGTGGTCAGTTCCACCGGCACGTCCGGGCGCTCCTTTTGCCATTGCATCAACCGTGGCAGCAACCAGCGCATGACACAGGTGGAGGCCTTGAGCTGCAGGGTTTCGCGGCGGCTGCCGATCTGTTCCACAGCATCGCCGATCAGGCCAAACACCTGCTGCGCGCGCAGTGACCATTCACGGCCCTCTTCGGTCAGGCTCAAACCGCGTGCCTGGCGCTGAAACAACGCGTAACCCAAATGGCTTTCCAGCCCGGCGATCTGCCGGCTCACCGCACCCTGGGTGATATGCAGTTGCTCGGCCGCGCGGGTGAAATTGCAGCACTGGGCGGTGACCCAGAAGGTGTGCAACGCGGGCAACGGAGGAAGGCGTTTCATCGGGTTCAGCCATGACGTGAGGACATGGCTAGTATGACTTTTTATCGATTGTTGGCGCCACGGGCAAGCCGGTCCAATACCGCCTCTTATCGATAACAAGAGCGACCTCTCATGGCGACCTGCGGCGAAGTATTGGTCAACCTTCTGGAACGCTACGGCGTGGACCAGGTGTTCGGCATCCCCGGCGTGCACACCGTGGAGCTGTATCGCGGCCTGGCCCGCTCCGGCATCCGCCACGTCACCCCGCGACACGAACAGGGCGCGGGGTTTATGGCCGACGGCTATGCGCGCACCAGCGGCAAGCCAGGGGTGTGTTTCATCATCACCGGCCCCGGCATGACCAATATCACCACCGCCATGGGCCAGGCCTATGCAGACTCGATCCCGATGCTGGTGATTTCCAGCGTGCAATCACGCAGCCAATTGGGCGGCGGTCGCGGCAAGTTGCACGAGCTGCCAAACCAGGGCGCGATGATCGCGGGCGTGGCGGCGTTCTCCCACACCTTGATGTCGGCGGCTGAATTGCCGGGCGTATTGGCGCGGGCGTTCGCCGTGTTTCAGGCAGGACGACCGCGCCCGGTGCACATCGAGATCCCGCTGGATGTACTGGTGGAAAACGCCGACGCACTGCTCGACAGCCAGCCGGTCAGCGTGGCGCGAGCAGGTGCAGCTCCGGCGGCGGTCAAGCAGATGAGCCAGTTGCTGGCGGCGGCAAAACGCCCGTTGATTTTGGCCGGTGGTGGCGCAATCGATGCCGCGCCTGCGTTGACCCGCCTCGCCGAAACCCTCGGCGCGCCGGTCGCGCTGACCATCAATGCCAAGGGCATGCTGCCCTGCGCCCACCCGCTGCTGATCGGTTCGACTCAAACCCTGATTGCCACCCGTGCCCTGGTCGCCGAAGCCGATGTGGTGCTGGCCATCGGCACGGAGCTGGCGGAAACCGACTACGACGTGACCTTCGCCGGTGGCTTCGAGATCCCCGGCGCCCTGCTGCGCATCGACATCGACCCCGACCAGACCGTGCGCAATTACCCGCCACACGTGGCGCTGGTGGCTGATGCACAGATCGCCGCAGAAGCCCTGCTGAACGCGCTGACAGGCACGCCGTTGCCAGCGCGCGACCCACACTGGGGCGCCGAGCGCGTCGCAAGGCTGTGGGCCGAATTGACGCCGACCTGGGACGCCGCGACCCGCGCGCAAACCCTGTTCCTCAACACCCTCCTGGAGGAATTGCCCGGCGCCGTGCTGGTGGGCGACTCCACCCAACCGGTTTACAGCGGCAACCTGACCCTGAACCTCGACCACCCTCGCCGCTGGTTCAACTCGTCCACCGGCTACGGCACCCTGGGTTACGCCTTGCCCGCTGCCATCGGCGCGTGGCTGGGGCGTGGCGACGGGCAACCGGTGGTGTGCCTGATCGGCGACGGCGGGTTGCAATTCACCCTGCCGGAACTGGCCAGCGCTGTGGAGGCACGTGTGCCGGTCATCGTGTTGCTGTGGAATAACCAGGGCTACGAAGAAATCAAAAAATACATGGTCAACCGCGCCATCGAACCGGTCGGCGTGGACATCTACACCCCGGACTTTATCGGCGTGGCCAAGGCACTCGGCTGCGCCGCCGAAAGCATTCAGGGCATCGCGCAATTACGCACTGCATTGCACGCCGCCGCTGATCGCCAGGGGCCGACGCTGATTGAAATCAACCAAGGGCTCTGGATGAAAGAGAGGGCGGTGTGAGCGCAATGTTGAACGATCAGCGGCCCGCATTTTTTAAATAGCCCCTGCGACTTTCTGATTTGCCCCACCGCCCCCGCCCATGGCCTGATCCGCGCTTGTTCACTCAAGGCACGACCATGCAAACCCTTCACGCAAAACCCACCACCGCCGTTTGGCTAATGATCAGCGTCGTACTGGTCGCCCTTAACCTGCGCCCGTCGATGGCGGCGGTTGGCCCGCTGTTGTCGTCGATTCGTGGCGAGGTAGCGCTGAGTTTCAGCAGCGCCGCCTTGCTGACCATGTTGCCGGTCATGGCCATGGGGTTGGCGATGTTCTTTGGCATGGGCCTGGCCAAGCGCGTGGGCGAGCATCGCAGCATTGTGCTGTCGCTGGTGGTGATTGGTGCGGCAACGTTGTCGCGGGTGTTTCTGGATTCAGCCCTGGCATTGATCGTCAGCGCCGTCGTGGCCGGTGTGGGCATCGCGATGATCCAGGCGGTGCTGCCAGCGCTGATCAAATCGCGGTTCAGTGCCAACGTTTCGCTGTTTATGGGCGTGTACGTCACCGCCATCATGGGCGGTGCGGCGCTGGCAGCGTCGTTGTCCCCTTTCGTGCAAGTGCACACCGGCAGTTGGCGCGTCGGGCTGGCGATCTGGGCGGTGCTGGCGGCATTGGCCCTGGTGGTCTGGTACGCGCAGCGTTCAGTATTGCCGCCGTTGCCACAAGCCGCCGCCGGCCCGCAGGAATCGTTTTTCGGCAATCGCCGCGCCTGGCTGCTGGCGATCTTTTTCGGCCTTGGCACCGCGTCTTACACCTGTGTGCTGGCGTGGCTGGCACCCTACTACGTGGAGCAAGGCTGGAGCGAGCAGGACGCCGGGTTGCTGCTGGGCTTTTTGACGGCAATGGAAGTGGTGTCGGGGCTGATAACACCCGCCATCGCTAACCGTCGCAAGGATAAACGCGGCGTAGTCGCCGTGTTGCTGGTGCTGATTATCTTGGGTTTCTGCGGCTTGATTTTGAGCCCCCAACACCTGAGCCTGCTGTGGCCCTGTTTGCTGGGCCTCGGTATCGGCGGCCTGTTTCCAATGAGCCTGATCCTGTCTCTCGACCACGTGGACAACCCGCGTCGCGCTGGCGGCTTGACCGCATTTGTGCAAGGTATCGGCTACCTGATTGCTGGCCTCTCGCCACTTGTTGCCGGGATGATTCGCGATCATTTGGGCAGTTTCGAATGGGCCTGGTGGTCGCTCACGGCGGTAGTCGCAGTGATGCTGCTGATCGTCACGCGCTTCAATCCAAAACATTACGCCCGACACATCCGCTAACGTCGTGTTGCCAACACTATTTGTCCCACACCAAACATAGAAACGCCCTACAGAGCATTCTATTGGCACGACCGTTCCGTTAAGCTTTTGCAAAGTCTTGTACCGCGCTTGGTACAAAGGGATTTACGGACGGAACGGATGCTAAACAGTAATTCGCTCAGAAAGCTCGATATGCAGGACTTGATGGTGTTTATAGCCGTCTATGACCAGCGCAGCGTTACCGAGGTGTCTGAAACGCTGTTCGTCAGCCAGTCCACCGTGAGTTACAGCTTGAAGAAGCTGCGCACCAGCTTTGAAGACGAGCTGTTTATCAACACGCGGGCGGGCATGCGCCCGACGTACAAAGCCAGCACCATGTATGACCATGTGCAGAAGATTCTCGAGAGCATCAACCTGTGTCACGCCGGTGGGCAGGCCTTCGACCCGACGCAAAAGGCGGTCACGTTCAATGTGTGTGCACCGGAATATTTCGAACAGTTAATCCTGCCGCGCCTGCTGAAGCATTTCGATCGCGCCGACCTGCCGGTGATCGTCAATGTGCAGAAGCTGGAAACCGATATCCCCGCCGAAGACCTGCGCGAAGGCCGCCTCGACCTGGTGATTTGCTTCGGCCCGCACTTTCACCGCGCCCACAAGGACTTCAAGACCCAGATGCTGCTGGAAGACGATTTGGTCTGCGTGTTCGACAAGCGCTCGGCGCCAAGAGAGCCGGCGCTCAGCCTGCAATCCTTTGTCGAGCGGCGCCACGTGTTCCCCACGCCGTGGACGTCCGGCACCAACATGATTGACGGCTGGCTCGCGCGCCAGGCACACAAGCGCCAAGTCATCGCCCGCGCCAACAGCTACAGCGCAGCGTTGAAGATGATCGCCGGCACCGACTTCGTCGTCACCCTGCCGCGCCGCGTGCAAAAACTGCTGGCGCCCGCGCCTGCCTTCGGCCATTGCGAGCCCCCCAACGGGTTGCCGGGGTTCACGCTGGATATGCAGTGGAAGGAAACCGGTGAGCAGGACGGCGCCAATACCTGGTTTCGCGAGCAGGTGGTGAAGGTGTGCGCAGATCAGGGCTTGTTGTAAGCCTCAGCCGATGGCGACTTTGCTGTAGGAGTCGCGGTCCATATCGACTACCTGAACGCTGAGCTGAACCTGCACGTCCGCCGGCCACTCGCCCAGATCCTGCAACGCCGCCAACAGGCTTTCCGATAACTGCTTCTTGACCTGCGGCGACCGCCCGCTGAGCAACGACAGTTTCACCGCAACAAAGCCGCGGGGGTTGAGGGAAGTGCCCACCTGAAAGCTCTCCACCTTCACGGCGCGGCTTTTGATATCGAACTCGGCACCGAACTGCCCGGACACCATCAGCACGTTGTTGAGGCGCAACAGGGTTTTCTCAACGGCCATGCCTGGCAGGTTGGCTGTGTATTCCAGGTGCAGGTGCGGCATGAAAAGCTCCGAATGGTTGTAGGAAAGAGTAATACGTATAGCACGCGACCGAACCGGGCCCGACCGCTTTCAATGTGAAACTTCGGTCAGGCCACGCAGCAGGGCAGGTGATGGGCGAATCGGTGGAGCTTTGCGAAGGTGTTATCTCAGGACTTTGGCACCGTCACCGGCAGCAAATCGCGGTCACTCATGAAGGCTTCCAGCCGCGAGCGCATCCAGCGCTCCGCAGGGTCTGTGTCGACGTGGCTGAGCCAGACCATGGACAAGTCCAGGGTCGGGGTTTCGAACGGGAACGGCTCGCAGAACAGGTTGCCACCGGCGGCCATGGCGTGGGCGGTGTAGTCCGGCAGGCTGGCGATCATATCGGTGCCGGCGAGCAACGCCGGCAACGCGCTGTACTGCGGCACCGACAACACCACGTGGCGCTTGCGGCCTACTTCTGCCAGCCATTCATCGGCAAACCCCGATACGTTGGCGGTGTGGGACACCAGCACATGGGGCCGCGCGCAGTATTCGTCGAGGGTCAGCGGCGTGTCCGAGGCATCGGCGCGCAACAGGCACGGGCGGATATGCCGCAACAGTTTGCGCTTGGCATTCGCCGGCAAGCCGCGAGTCTGGGTGATGCCGACGGTGATATCGCCGGACGCCAACAGGTCCGGGATGCGCCAGTAATCCACGTGCTGCACCACAAACACCACCTTTGGCGCTTCCTGGCGCAAGGCCCGCAGTAACGGCGGCAGCAGGCCGAACTCAACGTCATCGGACAGGCCGATGCGGAAGGTCATGGTGCTGATGGACGGGTCGAAATCGTGGGTCAGGCTCAGGGCCGACGAGAGTGAGTCCAGGGCTGGCGACAGGTGCTGGATGATCTCTTCGGCGCGCGCGGTCGGTTCCATGCGATGGCCGACGCGAATAAACAGCGGGTCGTTGAACAACGTGCGCAAACGGTTGAGGGCCGAGCTGATGGTGGGCTGGCCGAGAAACAGCTTCTCCGCCACCCGCGTGACGTTGCGCTCAAGCATCAGTGCTTCGAAGACCACCATCAAGTTGATGTCGGCCTTGCGTAGTTCGTTACGATTCATCGGCGCCTGCCCCTCTGCCCAAGACAAGCCGCAGTTTAGAAAGCCCGCGGGGCTGCGTCTATGCGCGCACTGTTCATCCGGGGGCTTTGGGACTATAAATCAGCTCTTCAAGGTCACAGGAACACCCTTGTGCTGGTCATTTTCGCCTTATGCGCCCTGCTCTGTGGGGTGTTGCTCTGGGCCATCAAATTTATTGCCAACCCCACCGCCAGGACACTGCTGCGCGTGTTTGTCGGTTTATGCCTGGCGGCGGTGATGGCTTATCTGGTGCTGGCTTCCGGGTTCCCCACCGCCTTGCTGGTGTGAGACACCTCCTGGCCCTGACGCAGACGCAACGCGGCCAGCGCGGCCACCACCAACACCACAGCGATGACTTTCAAGCCATTTGTGGCACTGCCGGTGCTCATTTCAATCGCGCCCATCACCGACGGCCCGACAAACCCGCCCAACAACCCGCAGGCGTTGACGAAGCCCAGCCCGCCCGCCAGCGCCACGCCCTTGAGGCGCGAAGCCGGGTACAGAAATACGATCGACTGCACCACAAAGAACATCACCGCCGACAGGCAAAAGCCCAACAGGCTGAACACTGGCCCCGACACCGACGCAATGCCCAGGCCCAACGCCATGGTCAACAAGCCGCTGACCAACAGCCAGCGAGCGCGCCCCGGCGTGTTCGCAAAACGCGGCAGCCACACCGCGCCGAGTGCCGCCGCGATCCATGGCAATGAGGTCAGCAGGCCGACGCTCATGGTGCTCAGCTCACCGTATTTACTGATGATGCTCGGCAGGAAAAAAATCACGGTGTAGACGGTGATTTGATGGCAAAAGTACACGAAGATCGCCAGCAGGATTTGCGGGGTCAGCCAGTTTTTTAGCGAGTGCCCGCCCTCGCCTGCGCCCTCTTCGGTTTCCTGGGCAATGCGCTGTTCGATTCCGCGTGCTTCTTCAGCCGACAGCCACGGCGCCTTGCTCGGGCGGTCCGGCAACTTGCGCCAGACCACCCAGGCGAAGGCCACCGCCGGCAAGCCTTCGAGCAGGAACATCCACTGCCAGCCGTGCCAGCCCAGGATGCCGTCCATGCGCATCAACGCCGCGCCCACCGGGCCGCCGATGATGTTGGCAAAACACACGCCGAGCAGGAAATAGCCGGTAGCGCGCGCCCGTTGTTCGCGGTTGAACCAGTAGGTCAGGTACAGCATCACCCCGGGAAACAGGCCGGCTTCGGCAATCCCCAGCAGCAGCCGCAACACGTAAAAAGAGGTTTCGCCTTGCACAAAGGCCATGGCCGCCGAGATCAAACCCCACGTCACCATGATGCGGGCGATCCAGAAGCGCGCGCCGACCTTGTGCATGATCAGGTTGCTGGGAATTTCCGACAGCGCATAGGTCAGGAAAAACAGCCCGGCGCCCAGCCCGTAAGCGGCGGCGGAAATGCCCAGGTCAACGTCCAGGTGATGCTTGGCCAGGGCAATGTTGGTGCGATCCAGAAAACTCAGAACGTAGGCGATGATCAGCAAGGGCATGAGCCTGGCAAACATCACTTTATTCAGCGCCTGCGGTTCGCGAACCGTGTTGGCAGTGTTCATCGGCAGTTCCTCTTGGCGCCCCGCCAGCCGAGCTGAGGGGCGCATCGCTATTGTTTTAGGGTTGGAGTTGCACAGCCAGCGCCGGCGGGCGATGGGAAAACAGTTGCAGCAGCGCGCCGCCCAGAGCGCAGCCGGCCATCACGAAGAAACACACGGTGTAGCCGTGCAAGGTGGTCCAGCCGCCGCCGGAGGCGATTAGGCTGCCCATCAGCACCGGCGCCAGGCCGCCACCGATAAACATCGCGGTGGTGATGATGCCGTTGGCCGTGGAGGTCGCCGACGGCTCGGCCGAATCGCAGGCCACCGCGTAGTAGATCGGCCACACCGCGTTGGCGACCAGGCCGAACAGCAGTTGCACAACGATGATCAGGGTCAGGGTGTTGGCGAAGTAGAACGCGCCGACACTTGCCGCCATCCACAGCCCGCAGATGATCAGGGTGGTGCGCCGCCCGATGATGTCCGACAGCGACGGCCACACCAGTTGCCCGAGAATGCCGGTGAGGGTGAACACCACGCTCATCCCCGCCGACTCCGCCAGCGACAGCCCGACAATGTTGTAGAGGTAGGCCGGCAACACGATGTTGACGCCCATGTACACCACTTGGGTGAGCAGGGTATTGCCCGCCGTCAGGGCGATATTGCGGTTGCGCAAGGTGGCGACAAAGGTGCGCCAGGCTTCACCTTTCACTTGGCTGGCGGGGGCGTTATTCGGCGGCGTCATGCCTTTGGCGGCGATGTCGACATACAGCGCGGTGATGCGCTCGGCCGTGGAGTAACGCGCCCAGAAAATCATCAGCGGCAGCGCCACCACAAAGGCGAAGAAGAACACGTAACGCCAGTTGTCTTCGCCAAACACGGTGATGACAAAGCTTGCAACGATGCCGCTGAGCATGGCGCCGATCGGGTAACCGGTGTGATGCGCGCCCAAGGCAAAACCGCGCCGTTCAACCGGCCACCATTCAGCGGTGTTGCTCACGCCCACCGGTTCCCCCCAGCCCGCGCCCAGGTTGACGCCGACGCGCAAGGCGATAAAGGTCGCGAGGTTACCGCTGAGGGCTTTAAAGCCGGAGAGAAACGAGATGGCCGTGTAACCCAGCACCAGCGGCACTTGAAAACGCGCACGTTTCCAGCCACCGCCGTAGCGGTCGCTCCACATCGAGCCCGGGATATCCAGCAAGGCCAGCGCGAGCATGACCACTGTGGCAACGGTGCCCCATTGATCGGCGGATAAATCGAAATGCTTGGAGATGGTCGGCCCCAGGCGCAATACGATCTCGCGGTCGTAGGCGTTTAGAATCCAGATCATCCAACAGACGAGCAGCGACACCCAGGAATGCCGGTGAATGCTGCGCAGCGACGCTTTTTTAATAGTTGCCATGGGCTTCTCCAGGCGCGCGAGGGCGCGCACTGACGCTAGGTTGCGAAGGAATGTGCCTGTGTTAAAAAACGCGCTAGCTGGCGAATCGTCGCTCGGCTATTCCTTGCACGCCCAACCCGGTAATGGCGAAAAGTGCGCCACGCTGCTGGCCGTCGGACGGGAACCGCGGCAAGGGTGGCTTGGCCATGGAGGTCACAAACAGGGTGTCCAGGTTCGGCCCGCCAAAGGTCAGGCTGGTGACCTTTTTCACTGGCATCTGGATGATGCGATCGACCTGGCCATCAGGGGTGTAGCGCACCAGTTTTCCGGCATAAACCAACGCTTGCCACAGGCAGCCTTCGGCATCCACGGTGCAGCCGTCGGCGGCGCCACCACCGGCGGTGTCGACCTTGGCGAAGGTGCGGCGGTGACTCACATTGCCAGTGGCGAGGTCGTAGTCGTAGGCCCAGATCTCGCCGGACCAGGTGTCGCAAAAGTACAAGGTCTCGCCCGACGGGCTCCAGCACGGCCCGTTGGAGACGATGATGCCGTCGTCCAGCGTGTGCAGGCTCAGGTCGGCGTCGAGGCGGTAGAGTTTGGCGCTGGCGCTGTCCTCCAGGGTGTCCATGGAGCCGAACACAAAACGGCCCTGGCGGTCGACTTTGCCGTCGTTGAGGCGGTTGTCGGGCAGGTGCGGTTCCGGGTCGATCACCCGAGTGAGCTCGCCGCTTTTGAGGTCGAGGCTGTGCACGCCGTTTTGCAGGGCGACGATGGCCGACTCGCCATCGCGGCGCAGGGCCATGGAGCCGATTTTCTGGCCCACGTCCCAGGCGCGCAGTTCGCGGCCGTCATCGGTGCAGCGCAGGATGCGGCCGTCGGCGCTGTCGATCCAGTACAGCCGTTGTTGTTCGACGTCCCACACCGGGCCTTCGCCCAGGGTGGTCTTGACGTCCACTAGCACTTCGATACGCATGAGTGATCCCCTTATTGTTGTTGTGCGGGATTCCAGGCCACGACGCTGCGCGGCCCAGCGCTGTTAAAAATTGACCTGGTCACGCCCCTTGAGCCCGAGAATTTCCCGCGCCTCATCCGGTGTGGCGACGTTCAGGCCCAGCGCCTCGATCACCAGGCGAATGCGGCGAACCTGGTCAGCATTCGAGGCGGCCAATTTACCCGGGCCGTCCCACAGCGAATCCTCCAGCCCCACCCGCGCATTGCTGCCCATGGCCAGGCCCATGGTTGCCAGCGGAATTTGCCCACGCCCGGCCCCGAGGATCGACCACACGTAGTCGTCGCCAAACAGCCGGTCGGCGGTGCGACGCATGTGCGCCAGGTCTTCCGGGTGCCCGCCGATGCCGCCGCGCAGGCCGAACACCGACTGGATAAACAGCGGTGGCTTGAGCAGGCCGCGTTCCAGAAAGTGGGCAGCGGTGTAAAGGTGGCCGATGTCGTAGCACTCGATTTCAAACCGGGTGCGGTTCTCGGCGCAGGAATTCAGGATGTGGGTGATGTCGCGGAAGGTATTGCGGAAGATCCGGTCGTCACTTTCTTCCAGGTAAGGCCGCTCCCAGTCGTGCTTGAACTCGGTAAAGCGGTTGAGCATTTCGTACAGGCCGAAGTTCATCGAGCCCATGTTCAGCGAGGCCAGTTCCGGCTTGAAGTGCATCACCGGTTGCAGGCGTTCTTCAACGCCCATGGTCGGTGCGCCGCCGGTGGTGATGTTGATCACCACGTCGCTGGCGGCCTTTATCTGCGGCAGGAATTCGGCGAACAACGCCGGGTCCTGGCTGGGGCGGCCGTCAATCGGGTCACGGGCATGCAGGTGGACAATCGCAGCGCCCGCTTCGGCGGCGCCGATGGCGGCGTCGGCAATTTCCTGCGCGGTAATCGGCAAATACGGCGACATTGACGGCGTATGAATGGCACCGGTAACGGCGCAGGTAATGATGACAGGACGATTTTTGGACATGACGAGACTCCGACTTTTATTCTTATGAAAAAAATCCCGGGTGCAGCGATGTGTTCTTCCGTGAGTTACAGGTACTCGACGTTGCCGTCGACGCTGATCGCCTGGCCGGTCACGTTGCGCGCGGCAGGGGAACAGAGAAACAAGGCCATGGCAGCCACGTCTTCGGCGGTGACCATGCGCTTGAGGGAAATCTTGTTGAGGTATTCCTGACGCATCTCGGCTTCGGGCACGCCGACCTGTTCGGCGCGGGCGCGGATCACGCCGTCCATGCGCGGGCCTTCAACGATGCCCGGCAGCAAGGCGTTGACGCGGATGTCGCTCTCGCCCAACTCCGAGGCCAGGGATTTCATCAGGCCGACGATTGCCCATTTGGTCGCCGCATAGGGCGTGCGCCACGCGTAGCCCAAGCGCCCCGCCACCGAGGCGATATGCAGCAAATGGCCGTGGGACGATTCCTTGAGCATCGGCACGGCGTGGTGGGCAAAGCGGTATTGCGCCGTGAGATTGATGTTGATGGTGGCTTGCCATTCGGCGTCGTTGATCGCATCGATTCCGCCGGTAGGCCCGGCGATTCCGGCGTTGTTGACCAACACATCAAGGCCACCGAAATGCTCGCGCTGAACCTTGAACACCGCCTCGATCTGCGCGGCGTCACTGACGTCGGCGCGGGTGGCGACACTGCCCGGGTATTTGTCGCGAAACGCCGCCAGGGCCGGCTCGCTCACATCACACACATGCACCTGCGCGCCGGCCTCCAGGTACGCCGCCGCCAACACTTCACCAATGCCGGCAGCCCCGCCGGAAATCAACACACGTAACCCAGGATAGGGCTGCAGCCGCTGTAGGACACTCATGCACGTTTACCTCCTGAAGCAGACGACCGCGAACGGTCGTTCTTGACGAGCAGGCGCGCCAGGGAATCGGCGGCCTGCATGATGTCATCGGTCACCGCTGCGCGAGCGCCGGCGCCATCACGGGAAGCCAGGGCTTCGACGATGCGCGTATGCGCCTCCATCGAGCGTTGCAAGTGAGCTTTATCGGGGGCGACCAGGGCAAAACACGGGCCCATGTGCAGCCAGAAGTTTTCCACGGCGGCCATTGTCAAGTCGGCCTGGGCCACGGCGTAGATGCGCCGGTGAAAGGCGAAGTTGGTCCACAGGTAGCGGGACACGTCGACTTCATCGGCAGCGTGCTGCATTTGCCGGCACAGGTCGGTGATTTCATCGAGGTCGGTCTTTTGCAGAAGCAGCACCGCCTTTTCCGCGAGCAAGCCTTCAAGGGCCACCCGCGCATCACGAATTTCACGCAGACGCTCTACCGTCATCAGGCGTACCCGCAGACGCGAGGTTTCGGTGACTTCAAAGGCATTTTCGGCGCTGAGGCGTTGCAAGGCTTCGCGCACCGGCATGGGGCTGGAGCCCAGCGCTTCGGCGAGGCCGCGGATGGTGAGTTTTTGGCCAGGCTGGAAACGGCCACTCATGAGAGCTTCGCGGATCTGGCGATAGACCTGGTCTTGCAAGGTATCGCGGGACACCTGACGCAGGGTGGGCAGGAGGAGCGGACCATCTGTCATGAGTCAAACCTGTGTTGTCGTTCTTATGGCCTCAATATGTGATCACAAATCAAATATGTCAAATAGCTTCCTGAGTCGATTTAAGCTCGATTGACGAGTGGATGTGCGCTGACTCTAATGGCGCATTAATCAACGCAAGGAGCGCTCACTCATGAAATTTGCCTACACCATCCTCTACGTGCCGGACGTTGCGGCGTCGCTGGCATTCTTCGAAAGGGCCTTTGGCTTCAGTCGTCGTTTTCTGCATGAATCAGGCACGTATGGCGAACTGGAAACCGGCAATACGACCCTTTCATTTGCCGCGCATGAATTGGGTGAGATGAATTTCAAGGGCGGGCATGTGCAGGCGCACACCTCTCGGCAGCCGCTGGGAATGGAGGTGGGGTTTGTGACTGACGATGTGCCTTCGGCGCATGCCAGGGCGCTTGAACAGGGCGCACTAGAGCTGTCGGCGCCGAGCACCAAGCCGTGGGGGCAAGTGGTGTCTTATGTGCGTTGCCCGGATGGGACGTTAGTGGAGTTGTGCACGCCGATTCAGGCTTGAACACTGTTCCAATGTGGGAGCTGGCTTGCCAGCTCCCACATTTTTTACCGCTTACTTCCGGGAAATCAGGGTTTTAGTGGCCGTCCGGCTGATCGTGGCGCTGCTGTTCTTCAGCCACTTCCACCTCCCATTCGTATGAATTTGTCACACGCCCACCCACAGGGTTTCTGACGCCGCTCTGTATTGATAGCCTGCGTGCATCAATAGATCCAAATTACTCACTTATCATTTCTAAATGTGTCAGCCACTATCGGCGGTCTTAAGCGAAACAAGCACTTTAAAAAGAACGCTGGAGACACAAAACCATGACAAGCCCTTCCCGGCCCGCCTCTGCCCGCTCGAAAGTTGGTGCGGTTTTCCGCGTTACTTCGGGTAACTTCCTCGAACAGTTCGACTTCTTTCTGTTCGGTTTCTACGCCACCTATATCGCTGCCGCGTTCTTCCCCGCCGCCAACGAATTTGCGTCATTAATGATGACCTTCGCCGTCTTCGGTGCCGGCTTCCTGATGCGCCCGCTGGGCGCAATTATTCTGGGTGCCTACATCGATGACGTCGGCCGTCGCAAAGGGCTGATCGTGACGCTGTCGATCATGGCCAGCGGCACGCTGCTGATCGTGCTCGTTCCGGGTTATCACACCATTGGCCTGTGGGCGCCGGCGCTGGTGCTGCTGGGCCGCCTGCTGCAAGGCTTCTCGGCCGGTGCGGAACTGGGCGGTGTGTCGGTTTACCTGGCTGAAATGGCCACCCCGGGCCGCAAAGGTTTCTACACCAGCTGGCAATCGGGCAGCCAACAGATCTCCATCGTGGTCGCCGCTGCACTGGGTTACGGCCTGAACGTATGGATGGAACCGGCCGTGGTTGCCGATTGGGGCTGGCGCATTCCGTTTGCCGTCGGTTGCGTGATCATCCCGTTCATTTTCCTGCTGCGTCGCAACCTGCAGGAAACCGAAGAGTTTGCCAACCGCACACATCGCCCGACCATGCGTGAAGTGCTGGCCACGCTGGTGAAGAACTGGACCGTGGTGATTGGCGGCATGATGATGGTGGCGATGACCACCACCGCGTTTTACCTGATCACCGTGTACGCGCCGACCTTCGGCAAAACCGTGTTGCAACTGAGTACTTCGGACGCCCTGCTGGTGACCTTGCTGGTGGCCGTGTCGAACTTTGTGTGGCTGCCGATCGGCGGCACCTTGAGTGACCGTTTCGGCCGCAAGCCGATGCTGATCGCCATGACTGCCTTGACGGTAATCACCGCCTACCCGGCGCTGTCGTTTGTGGTCAACGCGCCGAGCTTCGGCCACATGCTGGAAACCTTGCTGTGGTTCTCCTTCCTTTATGGCATGTACAACGGCGCGATGATTCCGGCCCTGACCGAAATCATGCCGGTGGAAGTGCGCGTGGCGGGCTTCTCCCTGGCCTACAGCCTGGCAACGGCGATCTTCGGCGGGTTCACCCCGGCGATCTCCACCTGGTTCATTCACATCACCGAAGACAAGGCCTCGCCGGCCTACTGGATGATGTTCGCCGCGCTGTGCGCCTTTTGCTCGACCCTGGCGCTGTATCGCAATGCGAAAACCCGTGGCCAGGTGATTCAGGGGGCCGTGTGATGAAGCCGCTGATCAACACCCTGACGGCGCTCGCCCTCGGCGCCCTCGCGCTGACGGCCCAGGCTGAAGAGCTCAAGGTCATGACGTCCGGCGGCTTCACCGCTGCGTATAAATTGCTCGGCCCGCAGTACACCGAGAAAAGCGGCGACACCCTGGACACCCTCCTCGGCCCGTCGATGGGCAAGGCGCCGGAAGCAATTCCCAACCGCCTCGCCCGTGGCGAACACGCCGACGTGGTGATTATGGTCGGCTACGCCCTGGATGACTTGATCAAACAGGGCAAGGTCGACAAGGCCTCGCGTGTGGAGCTGGCGGATTCGCGAATCGGCTTGGTGGTAAAGGACGGCGCGGCGAAACCTGCGATCGGCACTGACGCCGAATTGAAAGCCGTGCTGCAAAAGGCCAAATCCGTGGCGTATTCGGACAGCGCCAGCGGTGTGTATGTCGAGAAAGAGCTGTTCAAGAAACTCGGCATGCCGGCCAAGGGCAACATGATCGAACGCATCCCGGTGGCCTCGGTGGTCGCCAAGGGTGATTACGAGGTGGGCTTGCAACAGGTCGCAGAATTGCTGCCGGTGCCGGGCGTGACCTATGTCGGCAAAATCCCCGAAGACGTGCAGTCGGTGACGCGCTTTGCGGCGGGTATACCGGTTAACGCCGAACACCCGGCCCAGGCCAGGGCGCTGCTGCAGTTCCTGGCTTCGCCCGAGGCGCAACCGGTGGTGCAATCCACCGGCCTGGACTCGGTGTCACACTGACCGAAACGGCGTCTCGCGCACTAACCGCTCCAACTCCAGCGCCGCTGGCGGCAGTGTCCGCCCGCGGCGTTTTATCAAGCCCACGTTGCGCATCACCTGCGGCTCCACCAGCGGCACACTCACCAGAATCGGGTGCGTGCCGGCCGGCATCGCAATCGACGGCACCATCGCCACGCCCAGGCCCGCCTCCACCAACCCGATCATGGTGGTCACGTGGTGCGTCTCGCAAATGCTCGGTTTTTTCACCCGCACGCCACGCAACGCCTGGTCCAGCAGGAAACGGTTGCCGGAGGTTTTGTCCACGGTGATGTAGTCGTGCTCATAGGCCTCGGCCCAGGTCACGCTCTCGCGCTCGGCCAGCGGATGATCCCGGCGACAGGCCAGCACGTAGCGTTCCTGCAACAGCAACTCGAACTCCACTTCATCGGCCAGGCTGCCGCTGAAACTCACGCCGAAATCCGCCTCGCCACTTTCCACCGCATTGCACACTTCACCGGCACTGGCATCCAGCACGCGCAGGCGAATTTTCGGGTACAGCTTGTGGAATTCGGAGATCACGTGGGGCATGAAGTAGTACGCGGTGGACGGCACGCAGGCGATGGTCACATTGCCCATGCGCGTGGACGCCACGTTACTGATGCCCATCAAGGCGACGTCGAGGTCATCGAGCATCCGCTCGACCTGCGGCAGAAACGCGCGCCCGACCATGGTCAGGCTGACCCGCCGGGTGGTGCGTTCGAACAGCTTCACGTCGAGGGCCGATTCAAGCTTTTCGATACGCCGGCTGAGGGCCGGCTGCGAGATGCGGATGGCCTCGGCGGCGCCGCGAAAACTGCCCTTGTCTACCACGGCGCGAAAGGCCTGGAGGTCGTTGAGGTCGAAGTTGATGATCACGAGGGTTGGCCAGGGTGGTCGATGTGGGGGGCATTATCGTCTGCGCGGCAGTGGTGCGCCATGCGCGCGGGTGTCGGTTTGAGTTAATAACCCTGCTACAAATATGAAGTCATACATATCAGCGGGTTATCTGTCTGGCTGAGCCACGCTGGCGCGAGATAGGCGCTGGCTCAACTCGATGCCCTTGAAGACTACATCAGTGTTTTATGGCGGCCAGAATTACGCAGCTTTTTTACACAATGAGGGCGACTGAGCTCGTTTGGTCGCACCGCTGAACGATGAGTGAACAGCCCTTGTCTACCCCAACGCGGAACGCCAGGCTGGCGCCGACCCGATCTTTGACAAGGTTTGGTACAAAAACCCTCAAAACCCGTCAAATCGGCTCGATTTAGTATAAATTGCACGCAGTTTATCTAAGACATTCAAGGAGGTTATCCGTGGCAACTCTGCAAGCGACTACGATCCAGGCTCTGCTGAACAATCGCACTTCCCTGCTCTCCGAATGGGTAGCCAGCCAGGAAGCTACAGGCGCCACGCGTAACCTCAAAGACGATGAAGTCAAACGCCAGACCGGCGAGTTTCTCAGCCTGCTGACCGGTGCACTTGAGAACAACGGCTCGCAAAACACCCGTCAGGAAAACTGGGCAGAAACCCGTACATTCCTCGAGAAGCTGTCCCACAGCCGTGCACTGGCCGGCCAGGACTCGCAACAGACCGCCAGTTTTATTTTTGCCCTCAAAGGCCCGCTGTTCGCTCTGCTGCAACGCGAGTACGCCAACGACGCAACGCAATTGGCCGAACAACTGTGGGAAATCTCCGAGTTGCTCGACGCGCTGGGCATGCACACCATCCGTACCTTCCAGAAATCCCGCGAGTCGGTGATCAAGCGCCAACAGGAAGAGCTGCTGGAACTCTCCACCCCAGTGGTGAAACTGTGGGACGGCGTACTCGCCCTGCCGATGATCGGCACCCTTGATTCACAACGCACCCAGGTGGTGATGGAATCGCTGCTGCAACGCATCGTCGACACCGGCGCCGAAATTGCCATCATCGACATCACTGGTGTGCCGACTGTCGACACCCTGGTGGCCCAACACCTGCTGAAAACCGTGACGGCTATTCGCCTGATGGGCGCTGACTGCATCATCAGTGGCGTGCGTCCGCAAATCGCCCAGACCATCGTTCACCTCGGCCTGGACCTGCAAGGCGTGGTGACCAAAGCGAATCTCGCCGACGCTCTCGCGTTGGCCCTCAAGCGTCTGGGCGTCACTGTCACCAAGGCGGTTTAAGCATGGAACGCATTCCTATTCTGCAGATGGGCGATTTTTTGCTCGTCACCATCCAGGTCGACATGCATGACCAGCTCGCGCTGACCCTGCAGGACGACTTGTCCGAACGCATCAGCCGCACTTCGGCGCGTGGCGTACTTATCGATATTTCGGCGCTGGACATGGTCGACTCGTTTATCGGTCGCATGATCGGCACCATTTCCGGCCTGTCGCGGATCATGGATGCCCAGACCGTACTGGTCGGCATGCAACCGGCTGTCGCCATCACCCTGGTGGAGCTGGGCATGACCTTGCCCGGGGTGGCCACCGCGCTCAATGTCGAGCGCGGCATGAAACTGTTACGCGACCGGGTAGAACACTCATGACCCAAGCCAGCAACGGCACGCACCCCGTGCTGATTGAACAGGACGTTGTGCTGGCTCGACAATTGGTGCGCAAACTGGCGCAGGAATGCGGCATGCGGCTGATCGACCTGACCAAGCTGGTCACGGCCGTCAGCGAACTGGCCCGAAACACCGTGGTGTATGGCGGCGGCGGCTACATGGACTGGGCGGTGATCGAAAAAGACCACCGCGCCGGCATACGCCTGACCTTTCGCGATGAAGGGCCGGGCATCCCCGACCTCAAGCTGGCGATGACCGACGGCTGGACCTCCGGCGGCGGTTTGGGCCTGGGGTTGACCGGCGCCAAGCGCCTGGTGGATGAGTTTGAACTGGACACCGTGCCAGGCCAGGGTACCCGCGTGACGATCACACGATGGTCCTGAATATTCCCAGCGCGTTGACGCACGTGTTGTTGATTGAAGACGTCAGCCAGGTCGGACACGCCCGGCGCACGGCGCAACACTTGGCCGAGCACCTGGGTTTCGATGAAACCGACGCGGGGCGCGTGGCGTTGGTTGCCACCGAGCTTGCCAGCAATGTTCTCAAACACGCCGACCATGGCGAACTGCACCTGCGGGCCACGGGCAATGGCGGTGTCGAGATGATAGCTGTCGACCGTGGGCAAGGTTTTGATATCAGCAGCGGCCTGGTAGACGGGTTTTCCACGGGCGGCACCCAAGGCATAGGGCTCGGGGCAATTTCACGCGTAGCCCAGGTGTTCGATGCTTACACCGGTTCACGTGGGACGGCGATTCTGGCCAGGCTGACACCACGTTCAGGCGCGGTGAAAGACATTCGCTATGGCGTCAGTCAGCACTCGCTGCACAACGACCCGCACTGTGGCGACGCCTGGCACCTGGCGATCGAACCGGGGCGCTTCAGCGTGATGATGGCTGACGGGTTGGGCCATGGTGAGTATGCAGAACGTGCAGCCCGGGCCGGTGAAGAAGTGTTCGCGAAAGAAGCGTTTCTTGATGCCCAGGTGTTGATGAACGATATGCACATCAACATGACTGGCACCCGCGGGGCAGCCATGGCCATCGTCCAATACGACGCCGGCGCTGACCGACTGCGCTTTACCGGTGTGGGAAACATTGGCGGCAGCCTCATCAGCCCTGGCAAGTCACGAGGGTTGGCCTCGCACCCCGGCATCGTCGGCGTGCAGTTTCGCAAGGCACAACCCTTCGACTACGATGAGGTGGCCGATCAGTTGCTGATTCTGTACAGCGACGGCCTGCAGTCACGCTGGAACCTGTCGGACTATCCCGGGCTCATCTATCGTCACCCGGCCCTGATCGCCGCCATTTTGCACCGTGACTTTTGTCGCGGCCGGGATGATGTCACCGTATTCGTGATCGCCCTGGAGGCTATTGATGTCTGAATCCACTGCCTCGCTCGTCAAGGAAGTCCAACAACTTCGCCAGGAAGCGGACGCGTTGCGTGCTGAACTGGACGAGACCAACCAGGGCGTGCTGGCGCTGTATGCCGAATTGGACATGCAGGCCGACCAACTGCGCCAGGCGTCAGACCTGAAAAGTCGCTTCCTGTCGTACATGAGCCATGAATTCCGTACGCCGTTGGGCTCGATCCTGAGCATCACCAGCCTGCTGGTGGATGAGCTGGATGGCCCGCTGAGCCCCGAGCAGCACACCCAGGTCGGCTTCATCCGCAGCTCGGCACGCGAACTGCGCGAAATGGTCGATGACTTGTTGGACCTGGCCAAAATCGAAGCCGGGCGCATCAACATCTCGCCAGCCTGGTTCGACATGCTTGACCTGTTCTCGGCCCTGCGCGGGATGTTCCGGCCCATCGTTGATGGTTCTTCCGTGGACCTGATTTTCGAAGAGCCCTCTGGCCTGCCGCGCCTGTACACCGATGACAAGAAGCTTGCGCAAATCCTGCGCAACTTCATTTCGAATGCGCTGAAGTTCACGCTGCAAGGCGAGGTTCGCGTCTCGGCAAGCATGTTCGGCGAGCAGGAAATACGCTTCGCGGTGCACGACACCGGGCTGGGTATCGCACCGGAACTGCATAAAAACCTGTTCGAAGACTTTTCCCAGATCGACTCTCCCCTGCAAAAACGCTTGCGCGGTACCGGCCTGGGCCTGTCATTGTGCAAGCGCTTCGCCGAATTGCTCGGTGGACGGGTTGGTTTGGAAAGTACGCCGGGCGTGGGCTCAATGTTCTACGTGATCATTCCTCTGTCTATTGCCAGTGAGAACGTCGATGAATCGTGATATCCAGCTGCTGATCGTCGACGACAACGCCGCCACGCGCTACGCATTGCGCCGCCGACTGGAGCGCCATCGTTTCGTTGTCAGCGAAGCCGGCACTGGCCAGGATGGCCTGGACCAGATTGCCCGGGGAAAAGTCGATGCGCTGATTCTGGACGTCAACCTGCCGGACATGAGCGGTTTCGATATCGTGCGTAAACTGCGCGCCGATCCCGCCACGGCGTTGCTGCCGGTGGTGCATGTGTCGGCGGCGTCCATCGAGACCGGCGACATTATTACCGGCCTGGACGCGGGAGCCGATGCCTACCTGATTCACCCGGTGGACCCGGATGTGCTGCTGGCGACCCTGCGCACCTTGCTGCGGGTACGCGACGCCGAATACGCCCTGCGCGAGAGCGAGGCGCGCTTTCGCGAGATCTTCTTCAACATCAGCGCGCCGATTGCCGTGATGGATGCGCAACTGAAGGTCCACGAATGCAACCACGCCTTTGCTCAACTGATCCTCGACAACCTTAACCCCGATGCCTTGCAGGAATGCTTTGCTGACGATCAGCAAGCTGTCCTCTCCGAGATGTGCCTCGGGCTGTCAGGGGGCGAGCGCTGGAAAGGCACGCTGCAAATGAACGTCGAGGGTCAGCTGCGCGAAACCGAATGGCAGATCTCACCTTACAACCGCACGGATTTGAGCCTGGTGTTTGTCGAGGACGTCACCGAGCATCGCCATCGCGAACGCCATCAACAGGCTGAGCTGGCAAACGCCACCACTCAACTGGCGCGCACCGAGGCGCAGTTGCTGCAGGCGCAAAAGATGGACGCCCTGGGCAAACTCACCGGCGGCATTGCCCACGATTTCAACAACCTGCTGACCGGCATCATCACCAGCCTGGAACTGATCAAAAAACGCATCGAAGCCGAGCGTACCGACAAGGTCGTCCACTATGCCGACGCTGCGCTCACGTCAGCGCTGAGCGCCGCCGCGCTGACCAACCGTTTGCTCGCCTTCGCGCGGCAACAGCCACTGGATACGCGGCCGGTAGACATCAATGCGCACGTCCGCTCGCTGGAAGACCTGCTGGTACGCACCATCGGCGAACACATCGCGTTGAAACTGGAGCTGACCACAGGTACGGCCGTGGCGATGGTGGACCCGATTCAACTGGAAAGCGCAGTGCTCAACCTGGTGATCAACGCCCGCGACGCGCTGCCCCAAGGCGGCATTATCTGGGTGACGACTTACCCGGCTTACTCCAACGGCAACCTCAAGCTGGAAAACGGCCCGTACATCGCGTTGTCGGTACGCGACAACGGTGTGGGTATCGAACACAGCGTGATCGACAAGGTGTTCGATCCGTTCTTCACCACCAAACCCGTTGGCCAGGGAACCGGTCTGGGCCTGTCAACCATCTATGGGTTTGCCCGCCAGTCCGGCGGTGATGCGCAGATCCGCAGCGTCACGCGCCAGGGTACCGAAGTGACCATCATGCTGCCCGCTGCTGCCGGGCCTGCCATCGCGCCGGTGACCAAGGTCGTGGCAGCACCGGGTGTGAGCAGCGGCGAGCACGTGCTGATCGTTGAAGACATGCCATCGGTGCGCAGCTTTATTTCAGAAGTACTGATAGACGCCGGGTACCGCTGCACCCTGGCGGCGGACGGTGATGAAGCCATTGGCATCTTGCAGGCCGACCCGTCCATCGAACTGTTGCTGACTGACGTGGGCCTGCCGTACATGACCGGCCGCGAACTGGCAGATGTAGCCCAGACATTGCGCAGCGACTTGCCGATTCTGTTCATGACCGGCTACGCGGAAAACGCCGCCAACCGGCAGAGCTTCCTGGGCGAAGGGATGGACCTGATCGCCAAGCCGTTTCATATCGACGAGCTGCTGGAGAAGATTCGACAGGGCCTGGAGCGGCGTTTACAGGTAACGCCGAAAGGGGACAGCGGCGCCGTCACAGGCTGAAATCCTGCGACATGCTTGGTAGGTTTGTCAGCGCTCCACCCTACCCGAATGACTGCTGGCGCTGACCGATGACGCACGCTCTAAAACAAAACCGCCCCCTGCAACGTCGCTGGCCGTCCTTGGCCTGCTTGGCCTGCTTGGCGTTGCCAGCCGTACCGGTTGGCTTGCATTGCCTGATAAATATTAAGTCATCAATATCAGTCGGTTATTTGTGCAGCTTGAGCAGCGTAATACCCACCAGCGACAATACTGAGAGCTTATCAGCGCCACCTCTCAGTAGGCCCGACATGGAAAAAACAGTCATCGCTGCAACCCCGTTCTCGTGTCAGCAGCGTTTTCAGTGCCACGTTTCAAGGACTGGAAACGAGCAGATTCAAGTCACTCACTTGCATAAGTCCCACTACGGGACTAGGCTCTTTGCATGAGAATTATCGCGATCAGCCAACTCAAAATCTTTTGGCAGAAACACCCGGACTCAGAGCAATCTCTGCTCGCCTGGATAGACGAGGCAAAAACTGCCGATTGGTCCACCCCGGCGCAGATTAAGGATCAGTTCCGTCACGCGAGCATTCTCAAGAGCCGACGGGTCGTCTTCAACATCAAGGGAAATGACTACCGGCTCGTGGTCGCCGTGGCCTATCGCTATGGCGCTGTCTATATCAAGTTCGTCGGTACGCACAGGCAGTACGACACCATTGACGCCGATACCGTTGAAGCGGAGTAACCCATGAACATCCGACCTATCCACACCGAACAGGACTATAAAAAAGCCTTGAAGGCTGTGTCGCCGCTGTTCGATAACGAACCAGAGCCTGGCACGTCAGAGGGTGATTACTTTGATGTCATGATCACGTTGATCGAAGCCTATGAAACGAAGCATTTCCCGGTGGACCTACCCAACCCAATCGACGCCATTCGTTTCAGGATGGAACAATCCGGCCTTACTGCGGCCGACCTTGTACCGGCCATTGGTCGTCAAAATAGGGTGTATGAAGTGCTCAATGGAAAGCGCGCGCTCACCCTGCCGATGATCTGGAAACTGCATGAGATGTTTGGAATACCGGCGCAGAGTCTGATCAAACCGGTAAAGCATGCCTGAGGGCAATGCCTGTGTACCTGACTCAAAGCCTGCTGAACATTGCGCTCAGCAGGCTTTTCGGCTTCAAGAGCCAGACCTTTCGCGGTCTTTGGAAACCGGCCATTCCTGGCTGATACCAGCCCGATGAGGCCAAATATTATCAGACAGATTTCCAAAAACCTTGAAAGGGCTGGCTTTAAGAGCCGATCAATTTCCTGGCGGGTTCCCACGCCAGAGGGGCTGCGAAAAACGCCTGCGCATTACTGTCCAGTGTTTCCAGGTGATAACCACCCTCCTGCACAATCACGCACGGCAAGCCCAGCCCGCGTATGCATGCCCCTAACCGCGCAAACCCTTCCCGGGTGACTGCGACTTTGCTTTGCGGGTCCAGCTCGTAGATATCGAAACCCAGGGACACCACCAGCACCTGCGCCGAGAAGTCTTTCACCGCCGCCAGGGCGAGGTCGAGCTTTTCGAAAAACAGCGCCTCACTGGCGCCGTGAGGCATTGGCAGGTTGAGGTTGAAGCCTTCACCGGCGGCGCTTCCATGCTCGTCGGCAAAGCCTGCAACACCGGGATAGAAGTTGGTGGGGTCGCCATGGATCGACACATACAGCACGTCGTCGCGGTCGTAGAAAATCTCCTGAATACCCTGGCCGTGGTGCATGTCGGTATCCAGCACCGCCACGCGCGTGAACCCTTCGCGCAGGGCTTGCGCCGCAACGGCCGCGTTGTTGATGTAGCAAAAACCACCGGCGGCGTCGTATCGAGCGTGATGGCCTGGTGGGCGGCACAAGGCATAGGCGGCGGGTGCGCCAGCGAGGATGTCCCTGGCGGCGGCGACGGCACTTTGGGCTGACCAGTAGGCGGAGCGCCAGGTGAGTTCGCCCACCGGGCAACTGCCGTCCGCCAGGTAGCGCGCGGCCTGGGCGAGGATGCCGCGCAGGGCATTGGGCTCGCGCACGAAGAGGTTGGACATGACTTCGTCGCCCCAGTCTTCCGGGATTTCCTTCCAGCGTTGGTGCGCTTCTTGAAGGAAGGCCAGGTACAGCGCGCTGTGCACGGCGAGCAGCGGGTCGAGGCCGTAATCTTGCGGTTGCTGAATATCAAAGCCCAGGGTTTGCGCGGCCAACAGCAGGTTGCGCGCGCGCTCGGGGACTTCCTGTGGGGTGCGCATCTGGCCACGGGAGTAGTAGTTGCGCGGATGGTGCAGGAGTTGTTCGGGGTGAAAATAAGTACGCATAAAGTGCTCCTGGATGATCACCGAACCTGTGGGAGAGCTTGCCTGCTCCCACATTTGAATGTGGTCTGGCTTGGAAAATGAGGTGTCAGTGAGCCTGGCCGGCGCGTTGCAGCACGGCGTTGAGCAATACATCGGTGCCCTGACGCACGTCTTCGGGCAGCACGTCTTCGGCTTCGTTGTGGCTGAGGCCGCCGACGCACGGAATGAAGATCATCGCGGTCGGGCAATAACGCGCCAGGTGGATGGCGTCGTGGCCGGCACCGCTGACGATGGGTTGTTGGCTGTAGCCCAAGGCGTCCACCGCCGTTTGCACACAGGCCACGCAGTCTGCGTCGAATGGGGTGGCGGGGCTGATCCAGTGCGGGCTGATGGTGACGCTCAGGCCACGTTTGTCAGCGATGGTTTGCAGCCGCGCGCGCACGTGTTGCTCCATGGCGTCGATGTCGGCGTCACGGTGATGACGCAGGTCGACGGTGAAATTCAGCAGGCCGGGAATCGTATTGCGCGAGGACTTGGCAATGTTTAATTCGCCGACGGTGGTCAGGCCTTCAGGGGCGAAATCCGTCGCGAGGTGTTCCAAGGCCTGGATCATTGTGGCGGCGCCGTACAGTGCGTCTTTACGCAGCGGCATCGGCGTGGTGCCAGCATGCGCGGCCATGCCTTCGACGCGCACGTCGAGCCAGCGAATCGCCTGGCCGCCGGTAACCACGCCGATGCTCTTGGCGTTGTCCTCCAGGATCGGGCCTTGCTCGATATGCGCCTCGAAATACGCATCTACCGCGCCACCCAACGGGCGCTCACCGCTGTAGCCAATAGTGCGCAGCGCTTGCGCCACGCTGATGCCATCCACATCCGCCGTGGCCAGCGCCTCGTCCAGCGCCAAGGCCCCGGTGAACACCGCCGAGCCGAGCATGGCCGGGGTGAAACGGGCGCCCTCCTCATTCGTCCACACCGCGATTTCCAGCGGTTTGCGGGTCTGGATGCCGTGATCGTCGAGGCTGCGCAGCACTTCCAGGCCCGCCAATACGCCGTAGACGCCATCGAAACGTCCGCCTTCGGGCTGGGTGTCGAGGTGGCTACCCATCATCACCGGGGCGGCGTCCGTGTCGGTGCCAGCGCGACGCGCGAACAGGTTGCCGATGGCATCCACGCCAAGGCTCAGCCCGGCAGCGGTACACCAGTGGCTGAACAGCTCACGACCGGCTTTGTCTTCGGCACTCAAGGCCAGGCGGCAACTGCCACCGCGTGCGGTCCCGCCGACTTCGGCCATGGCCATCAGGCTCGCCCACAGGCGCTCGCCATTGATTTTCAACATCACGCAACCTCCATCATTTCAACGCGGTGAGCAGCGGCGTGGCGGCGTGACAATGCCAGCACACACACCAGCGAAACCGCCGCGATCAGGCTGTAAAACACCGCCATCGGCCACCACTGCCCCTGGTATTCGTGGGCCAGCCAGGTGCCAATCAACGGCGTCAAGCCACCGGCCAGCGCGCCGCACACCTGATACGCCAGGGAGATCGCGGTGTAGCGCACGCGGGTCTCGAACAGGCCGCTGACAAAGCCTGCGATCACCGCATAAAACGAGGCCATGCAGACCACCGCCAAGCCGATGCCTAGAATGATCAGCGGCGCCTGGCCGCTGCTGACGAGCATAAACATCGGGTAAGGCGAGGCCATCGCCAGCACGGTCATGGCGCAGAGAAAACGCGTGGCACCGACCTTCTCGGCCACCCAGGCGGCCAGCGGCTGCACGCAGAACTGGATGATGGCGACGAAAAACAAGCACTCCAGAATCAGCGAGCGCGGCAGGTTCAGTTGCTGCGTGGTATAGGCAATCATGAAGGTGTTGGTGAAATACACACCGGCGATGCCAAGGGTGTTGGCGCCGATGCACAACAACAGAGGGCGCCAGGCGGTTTTCAGCACCTCGATGACCGGGGCCTGATCCTTCTTGATCGCCCGCGCCTTTTGCGCGAGGGCTTTGTCTTCAAGAAATTCAGGCGACTCGTTCACGCCCAGACGAATCGCCAAACCCACAATCAACAGCAATGCACTGGCGAGGAACGGCACACGCCAGCCCCAACTCAGCAGGTCGTCTTCCGGCAAACGGGTGACCGCGCCAAACGCAAGCAGCGACAGGATCAACCCCGCCGGGCTGCCCAGTTGCGCGAAGGAAGCAAAGAAGTTGCGACGGCCCTTCGGCGCATGCTCGCCAGCCATCAACACGGCTCCGCCCCACTCGCCGCCGACGGCAATGCCCTGCACCACGCGCAACAGAATTAACATCACCGGCGCCGCGACTCCGATCTGTGCGTAGGTCGGCAACAGGCCGATACACACCGTGACCACGCCCATCATCACCAGAGTAATCACCAATGATTTCTTGCGCCCGATGCGGTCACCAACATGCCCGAACACAACGCCGCCCAGCGGCCGCGCAAAGAAGCCCACGGCGAAGGTACCGAACGCGGCCATGGTGCTGAACAGTTTGTCTTCGGAGGGGAAAAATAGTTGGCCAAACACCAGTGCGGCGGCGGTGGCGTAGATGTAAAAGTCGTACCACTCGATCATGGTGCCGATAAAGGCGGCGGCCGCAGCACGGCGCGGCTGCGGCGAAGCGGAAGGCTTCATGGGGCTGGCTCCTTTGGTTATTTTTTTGGCAGGAGAAGTTCAAACCGGGGCGCTCTGATGGCGCTTGTTGAGGGAGATTAATCGTCGCGGGGCTATGATTAGTCAATTTTCTATTTATTATTCCAATTATAAATCCTGCTTATGATTAGGCGGTGCCATGCCTGAGACTCGTCGCGATATTCACCCACTGCTCAACGACCGCCTGGACTGGAACCTGCTGCGCACCTTTCGCGTAATCGGCCAGGAACTGAGCATCAGCCGCGCCGCCGCCCGCCTGCACTTGACGCAACCGGCCATCAGCCAGGCGCTCAAGCGTTTGGAAGACCAACTCGACTGCCAACTCATCGTGCGCCGAGGCCCGCGCTTTGTGCTGACCGAGGCCGGCGAGCAGATCTTTGCCATTGCCGGCGAGATGTACGGCCAGGTGTCGCAGATGAGCAATGCCCTGCAAAAACCCGGCGACGAGGTGATCGGTAAGGTACGACTGCTGATGATCAGCCGCATCAACTCGGACACCTTCGACGACTTTCTCGCCAGGTTTCACCGCGAGCATCCCCGAGTAGACCTGGACGTCGAGGTGATGCGCAGCTCAGACATCGTCGCCGCCCTGCTGGAAAAAACCGCGACCCTGGGCCTGAGCCTCAATCGCCGGCCCCAACCGCGTCTGGAGCAGCACCTGTTCCTGCGCCAGCGCTACGCATTTTTTTGCGGGCGACACCACCCCCTGTTCGGGCGCAGCGGCTTGGCCGAGGGGGATTTGCAGTCGGAAAATTTTGTGAGCTTCACCAGCGACCAGATTGGCGGAATGCTCTCGCCCTTGACGATTTTCCGCGACCAGCAAGGGTTCAGCGGGCGAATCGTGGCGTCGTCTTCGAGCCTGGAAGAGGTGCGCCGTTTGGTGATTGCAGGGTTTGGCCTGGGGTGCTTGCCGATCCATGTGGTGGCCGAGGATGTGAAAAACGGATTGCTGTGGCGGCTGCCGCCGGATGAAGGCATTGCGGATGTGGATATACACCTGCTGTGGAATCGGGAGCAGAAGATGAGTCGGGCGGAGACGGTGTTTATCGAGCGTCTTTCGGGGCGGTTGGCCGATCGATAAAGGGCGTGCTTTGCAAGGCACCTGACGCCCTCTTGCTGGCGTAGGAACACCAACCACTCTTCAACTCACCAGTGTCTTCTCGACGCTGCTGGCCATGATCTGCAAATCCTCAAAAGGGTTTCTGCCGATCAGCATGAACCCATGGGATGGGTTGGACCAATACACCACATTCATCCCACGGCGTTGCTCGGTTGCGACCGGTTGCGCACCTTTTTTGCTGGCCGTGATGCACAGCGCCAAGGGGCCGTGGCGCGGGTCAAGGTAGGTCAGTTGGCCGATCAATACGCTGTCATAGTCGAGAATCTGTGCACGCCGAAATTCGGCGCCGGGCAGGCTTACGGACTCAGGGGATAACGGCAAACCCAATTGCGCACCTACGGCGTTGAGTTGAGCGCGGTGAGAGGCCGGATCGCTGCTGAGGTGTTCCAGGGTTTGCGGCGTGTACAAGGCCATGTACTCAGCGACTGACGCGCGCCAGCCCTGGCCGGACTCCGCGTGGGGCCAGTTCATGAACAGGCGGTCGGCCACCACGCCGGCCACCGTGAAGCTCGCGGCGACGGCCAAAAACCGACGTCGGCTAAACGTGGCTGTTGGTGCGGACGGCAATGTCTTGAGCATCGCCTGCAGACGTTCGTTGGGGGCTTGATTGAGCACCGAGTCAAACGCTGCCTTGAACGGCATATCAGCGCAGTGCAATGCCTCCAGGCGCGCGGCCAGGTCTGGGTCGGTTTGAATCTGGTCGGCGATAAGCCTGTGCTGTTCGGGCTCCAACTCACCGTCCAGGTAGGCCACCAGCAGTTCGTCCGTCGGTGCATGAGCATGAGTCATCGACGTTCTCCGCTGGATTTTTCAGGCTGGGCTTTCGAGGGCGCCGTTTCTGCCAGCTTCAGGCGTGCAGCCGCCAGACGACTCATCACTGTTCCCACCGGAATGTGCAGCACCTTGGCAATTTCCTTGTATGAAAGACCTTCCACGTACGCCAGAAAAACTGTCTCCCGCTGCGCTTCCGGCAGCCCGTTCACGCGCTTGATCACCTGTGCGGCCAACACGTGGTCCTGCGCGTGGCTTTCCCCGTCAAACGACAGTTCCTGCTCCGCATCGACAAAGCCCTGCCCCTGACGCACGCGCTGGGAGCGCAGCTCGTTGAGCCAGATCGAGTGCATGATCGCCAGCAACCAGCGATCCAGCCGCGTGCCCGCGGCAAACTGCCCCGCACGCTCCAGCGCCCGCACGCAGGTGGCTTGCACGAGGTCTTCGGCCACGTGCTTTTGTCGCGACAACACCAACCCATATCGCCATAAACGCGGCAACAACAGGCCCAACTCGCGACGAAACTCAGCCTCTCTGGTGATGGCTGCACCCTGCCCTTTCACTCATGGGTTTAAGCCTGCGGTGCAGCGGCTGTGGGGCAGGTAATCGGGTGTTCCTCGCGGTTCTTCATCGTGGGCATGCTCCGTAACGAATGGGGAGTACAGCAGCAATATTCATTTTTCAAGCGCGCCGGGCAGCATACGGCGCAGGGTGTTGTCGCCCTTCACAGAGTGATGCCACAACGCAGCCACCGCGTGCAGCCCCGCCAGCAGGATGATCGCCCACGCCACATTGTTATGCAGACCGCCGAGGGTGCCGCGCCACTCGTGATCAATCACAAAGGGCGCCGGGATGGGGAACAGCCCGAAAAAGCTGAACGGCTCGCCTTGAGCCCAGCGAAACAGAAAGCCCAACACGATTTGCGCCAGCAGCAACAGGTACAAGAGACCATGCGCCATTTTTGCCAGCAGGTTAAGTGTGGGGTGACTGTCGGCCTTTATGCGAGTGCCCCCGGACAGGCGCCAGATAATTCGCGCCGCGATCAGCACCGCCAGTGCAATGCCAAGGGAGATATGCACCGATTGCAAGCCCTTGCGCAGTGGCGTGCCCTTCTCCAGGTAGTCCCAGATGTGCGCGCTGGCGAACATAAAGATCACCACGGCGGCGGTCAGCCAGTGGAAGGTGCGGGTCAGGCGGTCGTAGCGGGCGACGGTGGTGTTCATGGGCGTTTCCTGGAGGGTCTGTAAGGTGAACACCACAACGCGTGAAGTTATTCGCTGAGGCGCCAATTATTTATGCCGCTGATCTGGCATACACCGAACGCAGGTAAACGAAAAGCCCCGTAGCTGGCTTTGCTGCGGGGCTTTTAATGCAATGGCGAGGTGGGTAATTCAGTCCCCGCGCTCTTTGTTGGATTGGGACAGCACTGAAGCAGCCAAGGATTTTGTCCCGTCACTGTATTTGTCGCTCTGAAGTGCTTTCCCGGCTTTTTCCTCCATCTCTGCACCGGTTTGTTTATCGGTGCCGCTCTGGGCCAAGGCTGAAGCGGCAAGGCTTTTGGCAATGGCCGATGCAGTTGGATTGCTGAGCGTTTCACCTGCCAAGGTGGCCATCTTGTCGGATGTTTGTTTCGTGTTCGTACTCATCGGGCACTTCCTTTGCGGTTTAAAGATTTATACCTACGGATTTAAGCGATTTAACTCGCAACCAAAAGATAGTGCGTTAGATAAATCACCGCAATAAACTCACTATAGCCGACATCGCAAACATAAGTACGAAAGAAGAATGCATGATGTAGTCCTCGTACTACATGCCATCGCCATAACTTCACACCTGCAAGTAAAAACAAAAAACTTGAGTCTTCTGCCTACTTTTATTAGATTTAGCCCGACTAACTAAACCCTGACCATTACCCGCTGCACGCTTAGCCAAGGATGCTCACAATGCCCCAACCTGCACTAAACGACACGCTTGTAACGTGGACGTTTCAAAACTACACAGCGCTGATTGGACTATTAAGTGGCTTCGCCGTATGCGCCCTGGTTTTATATATTTACTCGCGCTCAGGCTCATTGATTTTCCTGCGTGATTTGATGTGGCGATTTTTCGGTGGATCGACGGTATTCGAAAACGAAAAATATGAAACCACCCGCAAAAACCTCCGCGAAGTTGAATATTATCGGTTCGAATTCAACATTCCCGCCCTGAGCCTGGAGCATGCCGAAAAGGCCGACAAATGGATCACTGATAACAACTTCAGTTATAGCGACGTGTCCAGAATCAGAAAATATATCGACTGGAGAGATTTTGATAATTTATCACTTAAGGAAAAAATGGTTTCCTCGGGTAAAAAACAATGGTTTCTGGGTCTGGGCGCATTTTTCCTTGCCATCCTGAGTGTCACTCCTCCGCTGGCAGACTCCAGCTACCTGATGGTCTCTTTGCGAAAAGCGCCGGAGGTACCGTCGTTTTATCTCTCGGAAAACAATGCAAAATTCCACTTCTGGCCCAGCGAAACCCTTTCTGTCGACGAGTGCAAATCACCGACCGCGCTGGAAAAATTCTATAACGATGATTTCTCTGAGCACACCATCAACACTATCTGTTCGTTATTCCTTTCTCCCACTTACCGCGACAATGTAAAAGCCGGATTGAAGGAGCAAAAAGGGTTTTTACTGTTTATAGCCTGCCTTTCCATATTTGCCGTTTTCTGCATATTGACCAAGCTCTCACGCCTGGGCGTGGCAAAAAAACTCCACGATCAAGTGACCACGCAAGCCAGCAATGCTCAAACAGAAGTGCCTCAAGGTTGAAAGCGGAATACGTTCTGAGCTACGACGTGGGATAACCTCTTTAAAAATGGCAATGCCCCCAGACCACGGGGGCTGGAACACTGCATTATTTCTGCCTCCAAACGCTCTATAGCGCTCTATCGGGCCCGTCGCATCGATTGCACTGATGATTACTATCGAAACGAGCGCCTGCCCGATTCTCAACACTGATTCCTATAATCGCCTCCTAATTCCCTCCCCTTCGCCTGTTTACAGGCGACGTTCACCCTGGAACCAGACACCATGCCAAGCGCCAGCCAGGCCCCTAGCGGTCTTCCCGAACATAATCAGCAGAGCGTCAAACAGCAGTGGCTGGCGATTCTCTCGGTCGCCGTGGGTGCCTTCGCCCTGGTGACAAGCGAGTTTCTGCCGGTGGGCGTACTCAATGACGTCGCCAGCGACCTGGGCATCAGCGCCGGGCATGCAGGCCTGATGGTGACCCTGCCCGGCATCATGGCCGCCCTCGCCGCGCCTTTGTTGTCGGTGATCATTGGCGCCATGGACCGTCGCTACCTGTTGATTGGCCTGACGCTGATCATGATCGTCGCCAACATGGTCGTGGCCTACGCCAGCGACTTCAGCCTGCTGCTGTTCGGCCGCGTGCTGCTGGGCATCAGCATCGGTGGTTTCTGGGCCACTGCGATCGCCCTCAGTGGCCGCCTGGCCCCCAAAGGCGTCGGCGTGGCGAAGGCTACCTCGATCATCATGATGGGAGTCACCCTTGCCACCGTACTGGGCGTGCCCGTCGGCACCTGGCTCAGCGGCCTGATGGGCTGGCGCATGACGTTTCTGGTCACCGCGCTGGTGGGCATCCCGGTGCTAATGGCTCAGGTCTTGCTGCTGCCAACGCTGAAACCGGAAAAAGCGATTCTCGTCAGAGACCTGCCGGCCCTGTTTATCAACCCACGCGCGCGGGTTGGTTTGATTGCCGTATTGCTGATCGGCCTGGCGCACTTTGCGGCGTACACCTATGTGGCACCTTTCTTCAAAAACAGCTCCGGCTTTGACGGCCCCACCATTGGTTCACTGTTGCTGATGTTTGGTGTGGCTGGGGTGGCGGGTAATGTATTCGCCGGTTTCGCCGCCAACCGCAGCGTGCGGTACACCCTGCTGCTGGTCGCGCTGATGATCGGCACCAGCACCGCCCTGTTCCCCTACTTCGCCACTGGCCTGACCGGCGCAACCATGCTGATCGCGCTCTGGGGTTTTGCCTTCGGCGCCTTCCCGGCCTGCGCCAGTATCTGGATGTTTGTGGTAGCCCCCAAGGACGTCGAACGCGGCATGCCGCTGTTCGTGGCGTTGTTCCAGGTCATTATTGCGCTGGGCTCGTTCTTTGGCGGGCGGATCGTTGACCAGATGGGCACCTCGGTGCTGTTGAGCTTGGCCACGGCGTTGGTCGGCATTGGTTTTGCGACGGTGCTGGTGTTGGGCCGCAATGTGAGTAATAGCGCGGTGGCGCAAGCCGCCTGACCTGACGGTAACGATTAAAAAGCCTGCTGAGCGTTGAGCTCTGCAGGCTTTTTTTGTTTCAGATACGGGTCATTTTTCGCCGGGTGGATCGGTGGGGAAATTGCGCTCAAGTACAGCGTCCACCAGCGTCTGGGCATTCTCGATCAATTGAGCAAGGCCCATGATTACGGGTGACTGCGTGCTGTCCGGGTTTTCGGCGGATTGATAGGCGGTGTGAAGTGCGGATCCAGCACACGGCAATCAGGAGTTTGGAAAAGCTTTGTAATCAGAATTCGCAGAACGAAGCGTGTCTGCCCAAAACGCTGAGCTAGCCTCAAAAAGGTCGCTGGCGTGGCGACACTTTGCTGAGGAGTTCATATGCCAACTGGATATCGTGATGCGGTCACAGAGGGGCGTGACAGAAAATGAGGACCATGCGTCGACACGTACTTGCCAACAATGCAGGCTTGATCCAAGGTAATGACAAATGTCATTACATCGGGAATTTTTTCATGGCCTCCATAAACATTCGAATCGATGACGACCTGAAAGCTCGCGCCTACCTCGAACTGGAGAAACTCGGCGTCACGCCTTCCGAACTCATGCGCCAAGCGCTGCAGTATGTGGCAGACCGTGGTCAGTTGCCCTTCAAACCGGTGCTGATGACTGAGGACGATGAAGCTCTGATGGCCACTGTGCGAGAACGACTGGCGTCTCCTCAACGTGTGAAGGTTTCCATAGATGACCTATAGCCTCGATTTTGATGCCCGCGCATTGAAAGAATGGCAAAAACTCGGCGACACCGTCCGTCAGCAGCTCAAAAAGAAGCTGGTGGAAATCCTGAAAAATCCACGCGTTGAAACTAACCGCCTGCATGGCCTGCCGGACTGTTACAAGATCAAGCTGCGTAGCAGTGGTTACAGGCTGGTTTATCAAGTGATTGATCAGGAAATTACCGTGTTTGTGGTGGCCGTAGATAAACGGGAGCGTGATCAGGTTTATCAGAAGGCATCTGAGCGATTGAGCTAGTCGTAAATTTGATGGTCCTGTCATAAAAAAATTCGTCAAAACAAAAAAGCCCCGTAGCTTATTCAGCTACGGGGCTTTTTCTATGTAATGGCGGAGAGATAGGGATTCGAACCCTAGGTACCGGTGAAGGTACAACGGATTTCGAATCCGTCCCATTCGGCCACTCTGGCATCTCTCCAACGGCGCGCATCATAACAGTGTGTATCGCGAAAGCAAACCCAAACTGCGATTTTTTTCCGTGCTATCAGATGCTTGCGTCGATTAAAGCGGTACGCCCAGACGGTTGGCGACTTCTTCGTAGGCTTCGATGACGTCACCGAGGCCCTGGCGGAAGCGGTCTTTGTCCATCTTCTTCTTGGTGTCTTTGTCCCACAGGCGGCAGCCGTCCGGGCTGAACTCGTCGCCCAGGACGATGGAGCCGTCGTGGAACACGCCGAATTCGAGCTTGAAGTCGACCAGCAGCAGGCCTGCGTCGTCGAACAGTTTGCTCAGCACGTCGTTGACCTTCAGGGACAACTCTTTCATGCGCGCCAGTTGCTCAGCGGTACCCCAGCCAAACGCCACCACGTGGGATTCGTTGATGAACGGGTCGCCCTTGGCGTCGTCCTTCAGGAACAGCTCGAACGTGTAAGGGTTGAGCTTGAGGCCCTCTTCCACGCCCAGACGCTTGACCAGGCTGCCGGCGGCGTAGTTACGCACAACGCATTCAACCGGGATCATGTCGAGCTTCTTGACCAGGCACTCGTTGTCGCCCAGCAGTTTGTCGAATTGGGTCGGAATTCCGGCCTCTTCGAGTTTCTGCATGATGAAGGCGTTGAACTTGTTGTTCACCATGCCCTTGCGATCGAGTTGTTCGATGCGCTTGCCGTCGAACGCCGAGGTGTCGTTGCGAAACAGCAGGATCAGGCGGTTGGCGTCGTCGGTCTTGTATACCGATTTGGCTTTGCCGCGGTAGAGTTCTTCACGTTTTTCCATGATGGGCTCCGCTTGCTAAATGGTGGGCTAGGCGATGTGTCGCCAGTCGAGCCCTGAATCTTGATCGGCCAGTTGCAGCCAGTCCGGGTCACACCCGAGGGTGTCGACAAAACATTGCCGGGCTAGCTGCGGCAGGTTGTTCTTGCTGCTCAGGTGGGCCAGGACCAAGTGTTGCAAGTCTTGCCAGCCCAACTCATACACCAGGTACGCCGCCTGGTGGTTGTTCAAATGTCCCAGCTCGCCGCCCACCCGCTGCTTGAGAAAATAGGGGTAATGACCGCGCGCCAGCAGGTCTCGACAGTGATTGGACTCGATCATCAAGGCATCGAGGTCGCGGTAGCCGTCCAGCACCTTTGAGCAGTAGGAGCCCAGGTCGGTAAGCACGCCAAAACGTCGCTCACCGTCACTGAATACGTACTGCGTCGGTTCCTGGGCGTCGTGCGCAACGGCAATCACATCGATGCTCAAGGCACCGATTCGAAGCTGTTCGCCACCGGCCAGAAAACCTGCAGGTTCAATGGGTTTGCGCATCCCGCGCAGAGTGCCGCGACTGAGGTACACCGGAAGATTGTAGCGCCGAGACAGCAAACCCACGCCATGCACGTGGTCTGCATGTTCGTGGGTCACCAGAATCGCGCTCAGCTGCGCGGGGTGAACCCCCAGGCGCAGCAGGCGCCGCTCGGTTTCTTTTAACGAGAAACCACAATCTACCAGCACGTACGTGTCGTCATGAGCGACCAGCGTGCCGTTCCCTTGGCTACCGCTGCCGAGAACGGCAAAACGCATCGGATCAGCCCAGATTGTCCTGAATCACGCCCAACACTTTGCGCGCTGTTTCAGCTGGCGCAACGGTGTTGATGTTCTTCTCGACCGTGACTTGCACGCTTTCGCCAACCTTGCTCAAACGAACCTGGTAACGCTCGGCGCGGGTTTCGACCTCTTCCTTGGTCGGCTCGCTGCCGAACAGTTTGCCGAAGAAGCCCGGCTCGTCGTCTTTCTTCACGGCTTTTTCAGCCACGTTGATGTAGTACAGGCCCAGGCTGCGGTTGATGTCTTCTACACGCCAAGGGCCTTTTTCCAATGCCCGGCCAACGCTGGCCCAGGCACGGTCGAGGTCTTCACCCAGGTTCAGGACCACGTTGCCGCTGCCGTCTTCGGTGAGGCTGACGCGGTTGGGCGTGTCGTAATCACGTGCGGCAAGCAGGGAAACCGAACCGCCCTTCTCGGAGATACGGCTCATGCTGGCGAGCATTTCGTCAACCAGCGCGGCGTCAACACCCATGTTGACCGAACGCGGGGTGAAGTCGACGTTGGCGGTGCTGCCGGCAGGACGCTCGGCGCTGACCACGTAGACTTCACTGGTGTTGCGCTGCACGCCTGGCTCGATGCGCACACGCACACGGGCTTCGCTGTCAGGCGCTACGCCGCCAGCCTGCAGGCGCTGGGCCATGTTGGCGGACAGCTCGCTGCCACGCTGCCACGCGGTGGTGAATTCACCGGTCTGCGGGCGTTGCTGGTCAATGCGAAAACCGTTGTCCTGGAAGAACTGCAACGCCACCGGCCAGACTTCGGCAGGCGGGCGCTGAGCGATGATCCAGCGGTTGTCGCCGCTTTTTTGCAGGCTGTAGTCGCTGGCGTCCGCCACGGCCGAGATAGGCTGTGGACGCGGCACTACGTATTCACCCTTGGTGGTGTCGTCGGCAACGTTGCGTGGAATCGGCAGCAACGGGTCAAGGCGCTTGGCGACATTGACGTCCGGCGGCAATTGCATCGGTTTGGTTGCTTGTGCTTCCAGGTAATCGCTGCCGCGGTCACGGAAGTAGCCTTCCGGGCCCCATACCCAACCGCAGCCGCTGGTGCTGGAGATAATCAAGGCAAGTGCGGAAAGTCCGGCCAATCGCTTCATGCGTAGTGCTTCCTCAATTAAACCAGGACGCCGGACTGGCGCAGGGCCTGTCGCAGCGGTTCGTGACAGGCTTCGCTGAGACGGGTGAGCGGCAGACGGATACCGTCCGGCATCAGGCCCATCTCAAACAGCGCCCATTTCACGGGGATAGGGTTGGATTCGATAAACAGTGTTTTGTTGAGCGGCATCAGCTTCTCGTGGATCGCGCGAGCGGTTACGGCGTCACCGGCGATGGCGGCGGCGCACAACTCACTCATGGCGCGCGGGGCCACGTTGGCAGTCACGGAGATGTTGCCCTTGCCGCCCAGCAGGATCAGCTCGACAGCCGTGGCGTCGTCACCGGAATACACCAGGAAGTCGCTGCTCACGCCGGCCAGGATGTCCTTGGCGCGTTGCAGGTCGCCGGTGGCTTCCTTGATGCCGATGATATTCGGCACGGTGGACAGGCGAATCACGGTCGCAGCCTGCATGTCGCACGCGGTACGGCCAGGCACGTTGTAGAGGATTTGCGGGATATCAACGGCTTCGGCGATGGTGCGGAAGTGCTGGTACAGGCCTTCCTGGGTCGGCTTGTTGTAGTACGGGGTCACCAGCAGGCAGGCGTCGGCGCCAGCCTTCTTGGCGTTTTTGGTCAGCTCGATCGCTTCACGCGTCGAGTTGGCGCCCGTACCGGCGATCACGGCAATACGGCCCGCGACGCGCTTGACGACGAATTCGATCACCTTGATATGTTCTTCCACATCAAGGGTGGCCGATTCACCTGTGGTGCCGACCGCCACAATGGCGTTGGTGCCCTCTTGCAGGTGGAAGTCCACCAGTTTGCCCAGGCTATCCCAGTCGAGATGACCTTGTGCATCCATGGGTGTGACCAGTGCCACCATACTGCCCGCAATCATGCAACCGCTCCTGCCGGAAAAAGAGAGCCGTAATGGTACTGGCGCCAAGATGCTTGTACAAGCGAAGTACCGCGTGAGGACGCGTTCTGCACCAACTAAACGACGGGCAATGCCATCATTGGGCCAAAGCCTGGCTTGAAGCACGCTGTAATCAGACCGATCGCGTAATGAAAACGCCACCTCCTAGCCCTTGGCGACGCTTTTCGCTACCCTTCATCCTTTGATCGATATGGCCCACACGGTATCGACCGCTCATCGCTTTAGGAAGGCTGCATGTCCACCCCCACAGTTCGCGAACAATTCCTTGTTATCAGTGCCCTCGGCGCCAACCCCATGGAGCTGACCAACGTCCTGTGCCGCGCCAGCCATGAGAATCGCTGCGCCGTCGTGACGTCCCGCCTGACCCGCCATGGCGAGTGCAGTGCGCTGGTGCTGCAGATTTCCGGCAGCTGGGACGCCTTGGCGCGCCTTGAAACCGGCTTGCCGGGCCTGGCCAAGAAGCACAATTTCACCGTCAACGTGGTGCGCAGCGCCGCGCTGGAAAACCGCCCCCAGGCGCTGCCTTATGTAGCGTATGTCAGCTCGGCCTACCGCTCGGACATCGTAAATGAGCTGTGCCAGTTCTTTATCGATCACAACGTCGAGCTGGAAAACCTGACCTGCGACACCTACCAGGCCCCGCAAACCGGCGGCACCATGCTCAACGCCACATTTACCGTGACCTTGCCGGCCGGCGTGCAAATCAGCTGGCTGCGTGACCAGTTCCTGGATTTCGCCGATGCGCTGAATCTCGACGCATTGATCGAGCCTTGGCGCCCTCAGAACCCAATGTAAGGAAGTTTTCATGGCTGTAGTCATCGACACACCGGTAGCCGACTTCGAAGCCCAAGCCACCAGCGGGCAGACCTTCAGCCTTGCCAGCCTCAAAGGCAAGCAGGTGGTGATCTACTTCTACCCGAAGGACAGCACCCCGGGCTGCACCACGCAAGGCCAGGGTTTCCGCGATCAGTACGCTGCGTTCAAAGCCGCCAACACCGAAGTGTTTGGCGTGTCACGCGACAGCATGAAGTCGCACGAGAACTTCAAGGGCAAGCAGGAATTCCCCTTCGAGCTGATCAGCGACAAGGACGAAGCGGTTTGCCAGCTGTTTGATGTGATCAAACTGAAGAAATTGTACGGCAAGGAATACCTGGGCGTTGATCGCAGCACTTTCCTGATCGACAAGGATGGCGTGCTGCGTCAGGAATGGCGTGGGGTGAAAGTGCCAGGGCATGTGGATGCGGTGTTGGCGGCGGCGCAGGCTTTGCACAAGGCTTGAAACGCGGCGGGCTGCTGTGGTGAGCGGGCTTGCTCACCACAGTTGACTGCTACTACAACAGCGGCGCTACCACCGGCTCTTGCCGCGGCCACGCGTCCAGCACGGCCTTGAACAGCGTCGCCAGGGGAATCGCAAAAAACACCCCCCAAAATCCCCACAGCCCACCAAACAACAACACTGCGCAGATAATCGCCACCGGGTGCAGGTTGACTGCCTCCGAGAACAGCAACGGCACCAGTACGTTGCCATCCAGGGTCTGGATAATGCCGTACACCGCCAACAGGTAGATGAACTGGTCACTCCAGCCCCACTGGAACAGCGCGATCAGCATGACCGGCACCGTCACCACCACCGCGCCGACATACGGCACCACCACCGACACGCCTACCAGCAACGCCAGCAGCGCGGCATAGTTCAGCCCGAGCGCAACAAACGCGATGTAGGTAACGCCACCGCAAATAACGATTTCGATGCCCTTGCCACGGATATAGTTGGCGATCTGGCGATGCATCTCCTCAGCCACGCGGGTAATCAGCGCCCGTTCACGTGGCAGGTAACCGCTCACCCAGCGACCAATCATTGCGCGGTCCTTGAGGAAGAAAAACACCAGGATCGGCACCAGCACCAGGTAGATCATGATGTTGACCAGCAGCGGCAGGCTGGACAGAGAAAACGTCAGCGCCCATTGCCCGAATTTTCCGATTTCGCCGCGCGCCACGTCGATGGCCTGCAGTACCTGCTCGTCCGACACCAGGTGCGGATAGCGCTCCGGCAGTAGCAGCAGCAACGATTGCCACTTGGCGAGCATGCCCGGCAATTCGTTGAACAGGGTGATCAACTGATGCCACAGCAAGGGCAACACCACCACGATGAACACCACCAACAAGCCCATGAACAGTGCGAACACCAGCCCTACCGCCATTGCGCCCGGCAAGCGCATACGCTCCAGCATGGTGACCAGGCCCTGCATCAAATACGCCAGCACCATACCCGCCAGTACCGGCGCGAGCATGCCACCCAGGGTGAGTACGACGGTAAAAGCCAGGATCAGCAGGACGGCCAGCACCACCGCTTCCTCATCGGAAAAGTAGCGCTGAATCCAGTCTCGTAACACTTTGAACATCAATCAGCCTCGGGGGTGGGGGCAACGACTCAGGCCTTGCGCAACCAGTACTGGTAAACACCGGCAGCGTCTTCTTCGCGCAACAGCGTATGGCCAGCCAACTTGGCGAAGGTACGGAAATCGCGCTGGGAGCCCGCGTCCGTGGCAATTACCTTGAGCACAGCGCCGCTGGCTAACCGATTGAGTTCCAGCTTGGCTTTGAGCAAAGGCAATGGGCAATTGAGGCCGCTGGCATCGAGTTCGGCATCAAAGGCTACAGCGTCGGTCATGGTTTTACTCCGGGCACGCGTTTGGGCCTCTTAGAATATCTGGTCCGAAGCTCAGTGTCCGGCTACAGTAAGCTCTTTGTCCAAAGGCTCTGTGCATGACTTTTTTGCGCCCTACCCTGCTGACGCTGGCTTGCCTGCTGGCCTCTCCAGGCTTTGCTGACGACCTGCCGTCACTTGGCGACGCCAGTTCTGCCATTGTCTCGCCTCAACAGGAGTTTCAACTGGGCCGCGCCTGGCTGGCCTACCTGCGCGGTCAGGTCTCGCAACTCAACGACCCGCAGCTCAAGGATTACGTCGAAACCAGCGTGTACAAACTGGTGGAGACCAGCCAGGTGAATGACCGGCGCCTGGAGTTCATCCTGATCAACAGCCCGCAGCTCAACGCGTTCGCCGCACCGGGCGGGATTGTGGGTGTCAACGGCGGTTTGTTTCTGAACGCCCAAACCGAAGGCGAATATGCCTCGGTACTGGCTCACGAACTGGCTCACTTGTCCCAGCGCCACTTTGCCCGGGGCGTCGAAGCGCAATCACGCATGCAAATTCCGATGATGGCTGCTCTGCTCGGCGGCATCATCGCCGCTGCTGCGGGTGCAGGTGACGCGGGTATCGCTGCAATTGCAGGCTCACAGGCGGCCGCGATTCAGGAGCAACGCCGGTTTTCCAGACAGAATGAGCAGGAAGCTGACCGCATCGGCATCCTCAATCTGGAAAAAGCCGGGTACGACCCAAGGTCCATGCCGACCATGTTTGAACGCTTGATGCGCCAATATCGGTTCGATGCCAAGCCGCCGGAATTCTTGCTGACTCACCCGGTTACCGAGTCGCGTATCGCCGATACCCGCAACCGTGCCGAACAAGCCAAGCCGGGCGGCAAGGAAGACAGCCTGCGTTATCAGCTGATTCGCGCTCGCGTGCAGTTGCAATACGAAGACACCCCAGGCCTCGCCGCCAAGCGATTCCGGGCACAGCTGGACGAAAATCCGAAAAGCGATGTGGCACGGTACGGTCTGGCCATCGCTCAAATCAAAGGCACCCAATACAACGAGGCGCGAGAAAGCCTGCAGCCGCTGCTGGCCAAGGCGCCGAACGACATCACGTACAACCTGGCGCAGATTGAACTGGACATGGACAACAACCGTCTGCCAGACGCCCAGCAACGTACTGATCGGATGCTCACCCAATATCCCGGTAATTACCCGCTGAATCAGGTGCGCGTGGATTTGTTGCTGAAGCAGAACAGAACTGCTGATGCCGAGAAAGCCCTGGATGCGCTGCTCAAATCCCGTCCGGATGATCCGGATGTCTGGTATCAGGTCGCCGAGACGCGTGGCTTATCCGGCAACATCATTGGCCTGCATCAGGCCCGCGCCGAGTACTTTGCGCTGGTGGGTGACTTCCAGCAGGCGATTCAACAACTGGACTTTGCCAAACGTCGGGCCGGTAACAACTTCCCGTTAGCCTCGCGCATCGACGCCCGCCAGCGTGAACTGATCGAACAGGAACGTTTAGTAAAAGGGATGATGAGCTAAACCCCGCGCCCACAAAAAAGCCCCGCCTTCGATAACCGAAGGCGGGGCTTTTTATTGGGTTTGAACTAGCGGATTACTCAGCCAGCTTGAAGGTGATGAAGCTGGCACGCCCTTGGCGCAGAACACGCATCGATACCGAACGATTCTTCGGCAGCGCCTTGGCGATGTCGGTGAACTGCTTGGTGGAGTCGATCGCCTGATTGTTCAAGTGAGTAATCACATCGCCTGGCTGCAGGCCGATCAGGGAGGCAGGACCGTCCTGCACTTCTTTGATCACGACGCCGCTTTTCAGGTCGAAGCTCTTCTTCTGCTCATCGGTCAGCTCGGCGACAGCAATGCCCAGGCGATTGCTGCTGCGCTCGGCACCCGGCTTGGTGTTGCCCAGGGCATCCAGAGTCGCGCCTTCTTCCGGGATTGCGCCGACGGTCAGTTCAACGGTTTGGCGCTTGCCATCACGAATCACTTCCAGCTTGGCTTTGCTGCCGGCTTTGAGTGCGCCTACCAGGTGCGGCAGGTCGGCAGACATAACGATCGGCTGACCGTTCATGCTCAGAATCACATCACCGACTTGCAGGCCGCCCTTGGCAGCCGGGCCATCGTCCTGGATCTGCGCGACCAGCGCACCGGCCGGCTTGTCGAGACCGAAGGACTCAGCCAGGTCTTTGTTCACTTCCTGGATCACTACACCCAACCAGCCACGGCTGACCTTGCCACCGCTTTTCAGCTGATTGGAAACGTCCATGGCCACGTCGATCGGGATAGCGAACGACACGCCCATAAAGCCACCGGAGCGGGTGTAGATCTGCGAGTTGATACCCACCACTTCGCCCGCCAGGTTGAACAGCGGACCACCGGAGTTGCCCGGGTTGATCGGCACGTCAGTCTGGATAAACGGCACGTAGTTTTCGTTCGGCAGGCTGCGGCCGATGGCACTGACGATGCCTTGAGTCACTGTATGGTCAAAGCCGAATGGCGAACCGATTGCGACCACCCACTGACCGGCCTTGAGGTCCTGGGATTTACCTAGCTTCAACACCGGGAGGTCTTTGCCGTCAATCTTCAGCAAGGCCACATCGGAACGTGGGTCAGTGCCCACCAGCTTGGCTTTCAGCTCACTGCGGTCAGCGAGGCGCACGAGAATTTCGTCAGCATCAGCGATCACGTGGTTGTTAGTGAGGATGTAACCATCCGGCGAAATAATGAAGCCTGAGCCCAGGGACTGAGCCTCACGCTGGCCGCCACCACCGCCACGTGGGGAACGCTGTTGTGGCATCCCACGCTCGAAGAACTCGCGCAGCATCGGCGGCAGGCCCTCGAGGTCCGGCATCTGCTGGTTCGAGACTTTGCGATCCGGCAGTTTCTGCGTGGTACTGATGTTGACCACGGCAGGCGAGGCCTGCTCTACCAGTTGGGTGAAATCAGGCAGCTCCGCCGCTTGCGCGGACACGGCCTGACCCAGCACCAGCAGCGTGGCGACTATGGATAGGTAAGACTTCATGCGTGGTATCGACATACAGCTCCCGTTACGACGAGCAGGGTTGAGCGACAGGGTTCAAGAAACGCCAAAATTGCGACCGGCGTCTTTGTTCCGCGAACGAAACAAGGCCAGGGCCATCAAGCCCTGACCTATAAAAAACATGTGGGTTATTTGCAAGTGAAAATACTGATCCAGACATTTCATGCTCTCGGCTGCCAACCTGGCATGGACGTAGATTGAAAGGTCAGGATGAACATAGGATTAACGGCTCACGGCTTGGCGGCAGCCTTTTCACCGCGCACCGACAGCGCAATGCGCTCGGCAGTGCCGACGGGAATTTCGCCGACAACCGTCACCATCACTTCACCGTCCACCGTATTCAAGCGCCGGGACACTGCAACCGTAGGTCCCAGTTGAGTGCGGGTCTCCGTCACGCTCGCACCTTCGGTGGATTCCAGAAATACTGAAAAGCGTGCCAGCCCATCGTCGTACATCAAGCTGTCAACGGTGGACTTGGTATGAGTGTCTTTGCGCGAGACGCTGTTCGTGAGCTGAAACCCCGCGGGCAACCAATCCAGATGCCACGTTTGGGTGGCGGGCACTTCGGGAGCCTTACTGTTGGTCAGCGCAATAGGCGTGCATTCACTGCTGGGCTGCAAGTCATGATCAGTGGGCGCTTTCGACGTATTCAGGCGAGTGAACTGGAAGCGCTCCAACAATTGACCTTGATCATTTAGCAAGAGAGATTTGAGCGGTAAACCGGTCTCACGGTCAAGGTGCAACTCAAAACCATAGCGATACTGATCGCGGGGAGTAATCGACACAATCACTGCATTACGACCGGCCACGCGAGACTTGCCAATGACGGCGAGTTCGTAAAATTTAGTGAGTTTTTGAGGGTCAAGCGTACGTGAAGATGCGCCACGCGAATTGCCAAGGCCAGCAACCAGAGTGCCACTGACGCATTGGGTTTGACCATCTACCCGTACAACTTCCTGAGCAGAGCCATCGAGCTGCAACAGCCTCTCACGGACCTGACCGTCCTGGACACGATGCCAGATGTTATGGGTAGAAAAACTGCCGTTACGTTCATAGACGAACGTACCGTCGAAACTTTGTTGCTGCTCTGCACGCCCAAGTCGAGTCAGCCAGTCTTGGGCTTCGTCGGCATGGGCGGATAGTGCAAACCAACTGCTGAGTAAAAACGTAAGGAGCGGTATGGCGCGCATAGGGCCCCTTGCGGTTTAGCGGTTTTCCAGGCTTGCAGCACGAGCGTATGGCAGAGCACTTTCAGTGCCTTTCAAGGCCGATTCCTGTGCGTGTTGACGCAGGTAGCCTGGAAGACGCTGATCCTGCCAGCCGGATTGCCCTTGCAACACGCCGTTGGCCATAGGGCCAGTGGTGTCGGAGCTTTCCTTGTAGCCTGCCAGTACGGCTGGACCTTTGACTTGCGGACCGGCCATGACCGGTTGCTGAGTCTGTTGGGCCAGTTCGGCACCAGCGATTTCGTCCTGGTTGTACAGGCGAACACCGGCCAACACAGCAACAGTCACCGAAGCAGCTACTGCAAGGCGACCCAGGCTACGCCATGGACCACGAACAGCCTTTGCCGGAACGGCTTCATCAGCCAGTGCAGCAGAAACAGCCGCAGCAATATCCAGACGAGGGATTAGAAGATCCTTGTGCATCACCGCCCGAGCGACTTGGTAACGAGACCAGGTATCACGGGTTTCGGCATCATCAAATGCGTTAAGCACTCGACGAAGTTCCAGTTCATCCGCTTCGTTATCCATCACTGCGGACAGCGATTCCTGCAGGGCATCACGACTCATGGCGGTTCCTCTCTTGGCTGTAGCCGCTGTCTTTAGTTCTCTTGCAACAACGGTTGCAAGGCTTTGTCGATGGCTTCCCGGGCCCGGAAAATCCGTGACCTTACAGTCCCCACCGGACACTGCATGACGCTCGCAATGTCTTCGTAACTCAGACCATCGAATTCACGTAAAGTTAACGCCGTACGCAAATCTTCTGGCAGTTGCTGAATTGTGCGATGGACGGTTCCTTCGATCTCGTCGCGCAGCAATGCACGCTCCGGCGACTCGAGATCTTTGAGGCCGTGATCACCATCGTAAAACTCTGCATCTTCTGAACTGACATCACTATCCGGCGGGCGGCGACCGCGAGAAACCAGATAGTTCTTCGCCGTGTTAATGGCGATGCGGTAGAGCCACGTATAAAACGCACTGTCACCGCGAAAATTGCCCAGTGCACGGTATGCCTTGATAAAGGCTTCCTGTGCAACGTCCTGCGCTTCATGGGTGTCGTGCACAAACCGCACGATCAACCCGAGAATTTTGTGCTGGTATTTCAGCACTAGCAGATCAAATGCTCGCTTGTCGCCGCGTTGAACGCGCTCGACCAGCTGCTGATCCTCTTCCTGGGTTAGCATGAACACTCCTCGTTGAACTTGAAGGAGGCTTGCATAACTAAACGATCAGGCTTGCAAACATAGACTCGGACTTTTCGCAAAAGTTCTCCCCCTTCAAGCAAGTTTCCGGCGCGCACTGATTTGGCACACACGAAAAACGCAGCGCGGGCAAAGCCGGCTGCGCGAATAATCTTGTCGCCGGTTTTATGACGCGTCCAATGCTACCGACGGGCCAATAAACTCAACGTTTTGCCGGCTTTCGGGCAACCTGCTATTGAGTCGGGGCTTATGCAAAAAGTTCCCGCTCCAATAACTGGCTGATTTTACCCAAGCCGTGCACCGTAATCTCACATTGCCACGAATGCCTGGCTATTGTGCCGCTCCCCCCCTCTATATACTAGTGGCCCGTGTGCCCCTTTGATTCGCCGATCCAGGCGTCCTGCTTGCGCCACCCCTTCGGATCGCTTTTTGCGGAATCCTACAAATGAGCCAACAGTTTCAATACGATGTACTGGTGATCGGTAGCGGTGCAGCCGGCCTGAGCCTGGCGCTAACCCTCCCAGGCCACCTGCGCATTGCGGTACTGAGTAAAGGCGACCTGGCCAATGGCTCGACATTCTGGGCGCAAGGCGGCGTTGCGGCGGTGCTGGATGACACCGACACCGTGCAATCACACGTTGAAGACACCCTCAACGCCGGTGGCGGTCTGTGCAATGAAGACGCGGTACGCTTCACCGTCGAGCACAGCCGCGAAGCCATCCAATGGCTGATCGACCAGGGCGTGCCTTTCACCCGAGACGAACACGCGGGCAGTGACGACGGCGGCTTCGAATTCCACCTGACCCGCGAAGGCGGCCACAGCCATCGCCGCATCATTCACGCCGCCGATGCTACCGGCGCCGCAATCTTCAAGACCCTGCTCGACAGAGCCCGCCAGTGCCCGAATATCGAGTTGCTGGAGCAGCGCGTCGCCGTCGACCTGATCACTGAAAAACGCCTGGGCCTGGCCGGCGAGCGTTGCCTCGGCGCCTACGTGCTCAATCGCGCGAGTGGCGAAGTAGACACCTACGGCGCGCGCTTCACCATTCTTGCCTCGGGCGGCGCGGCCAAGGTCTACCTCTACACCAGCAACCCCGACGGCGCGTGCGGCGACGGCATTGCGATGGCGTGGCGTTCGGGCTGCCGGGTGGCCAACCTGGAATTCAACCAGTTCCACCCCACCTGCCTGTATCACCCACAGGCCAAAAGTTTTCTGATCACCGAGGCGCTACGCGGTGAGGGCGCGCACCTGAAATTGCCAAATGGCGAACGCTTCATGCAGCGCTTCGACCCACGCGCCGAGCTCGCCCCGCGCGACATTGTTGCCCGCGCCATCGACCATGAAATGAAGCGCCTGGGCATCGACTGCGTTTACCTGGACATCAGCCACAAGCCCGAAGCCTTCATCAAGACTCACTTCCCGACCGTCTACGAGCGCTGCCTGGCCTTTAACATCGACATCACCAAAGGCCCTATCCCGGTGGTCCCCGCCGCGCACTACACCTGCGGCGGTGTGATGGTCGATCAAAACGGTCGCACCGACGTGCCTGGCCTGTATGCCATCGGCGAAACCAGCTTCACCGGCTTGCACGGCGCCAACCGTATGGCCAGCAACTCGCTGCTCGAATGTTTCGTCTACGCCCGCTCAGCGGCCGCCGACATTCTCGAACAGCTGCCGCGCATCCCCGTACCTGCCGCCCTGCCCCGCTGGGATGCCAGCCAGGTGACCGATTCGGACGAAGACGTCATCATTGCCCACAACTGGGACGAGCTGCGCCGCTTCATGTGGGACTACGTAGGGATCGTGCGCACCAACAAGCGCCTGGCGCGGGCGCAGCACCGGGTGCGGTTGCTGCTGGATGAAATCGACGAGTTCTACAGCAACTACAAAGTCAGCCGTGACCTGATCGAGTTACGCAACCTGGCACAAGTGGCCGAACTGATGATCCGCTCCGCCATGGAACGCAAGGAAAGCCGAGGCCTGCATTACACCCTCGACTACCCGCAAATGCTGCCCGAGGCACGCGACACTATTCTGGTGCCAGCCACCTACGGCGGCTGAATTTGAGTCGAACCCGCAGGCGCCGGTGCACATCGGCGGCCTGCGAATCCCTTGGCACACAAATCGAACGCACCCACCACTCGCCCTGCACCCGATAGCGCAGCACGACCATCAGCGGCAAGGCCAGGCTGTCGGGACGCAACTGCACGCTGTGCCAGCCACGCTCAGTGCTGAACAACTGCCAACCGTCCTCATCGCGACGCAGGCCACGAATCGACAAACGGTGGGTCAGCAGGATATGCCGCGGTAAAACCCACGCGGCGTGAGCCAGGCACAACAGCATGCCAAGGCTGGAATAAGGCAGATCGAGAAAGAGTAAGGCGCCCTGTGCAAACAGCTGGGCGAGCAGATAGGCCGCCAGCAAAAGCCGAGAGGCCTGCCAGCGGCATTCGAACGCATTACTTGGGTTGAACACGGTCCAGAATGATCCGAACCATACGCTGCAGCTCAGGGTCCTCGGATTCGGCACGCTCCATGAACCAGCCGAACATGTCCTGGTCTTCGCAGGTCAGCAACCTGACGTAGAGATCGCGGTCCACTTTATCGAGCGTCGCGTAGACCTCTTTGGTGAACGGTACCAACAACACATCCAGTTCAAGCATGCCGCGGCGGCTGTGCCAGTAGAGGCGATTGATTTCTACATCTTCGACCATGGAACGCTCCTCAAATAGAGCGCAAGTATACAGGCCGGACGACACCGGAACACTCGGCTTTGGTCGCCCCATATGGAAACTATCCATTTCACGGGCGCCCCTCTATGATGCACCCATCACTTTTTTACCTGCGATGAACCATGGCTGACTCTGCTTTCTTCTGCCCCCTGTCACACGAAGGCGTTCTTGCCGTCCGCGGTTCCGATGCCGCCAAGTTCCTGCAAGGGCAACTGACCTGCAACCTCAATTACCTGAGCGACACTCAGGCCAGCCTGGGCGCGCGCTGCACGCAAAAAGGCCGCATGCAGTCGAGCTTTCGCATCGTGTTGCAAGGTGACGGCGTCCTTCTGGCCATGGCCACTGAACTGCTCGAACCGCAGCTGGCAGACTTGAAGAAATACGCCGTGTTCTCCAAATCCAAACTCACCGACGAAAGCGCCGCCTGGGCGCGCTTTGGCTTGGCGAATGCGGATCAGGCGCTGGTCAGCCTTGGCCTGGAACTGCCTGCCGAGACTGACAGCGTCGCGCGCACCGAAACCCTGCTCGCCATTCGCGTCTCCCCTGGTCGCGCCGAGCTTTGGGTACCGGCGGAGAGCGCCGACTGTGTGCGTAATCAATTGGCCGCTATGCTGAAACAAGCCGAATTGAATGAATGGCTGCTGGGCCAGATCCGCGCCGGTATCGGCCAGGTGATGCCGCAGACCCGCGAGCTGTTCATCCCACAGATGCTCAACCTGCAAGCCGTCGGCGGCGTCAGCTTCAAAAAAGGCTGCTACACCGGCCAGGAAATCGTCGCGCGCATGCAGTACCTGGGCAAGCTCAAGCGCCGGTTGTACCGCTTGAGCCTGGATGCCGCCCAATTGCCCGAACCCGGCACGCCGCTGTTCGCGCCCAGCCACAACAGCGCGATCGGCGAAGTCGTCATCGCGGCAAAAGCTGGCAGCACCATTGAACTTCTGGCCGTGCTGCAAGCCGAAGCTGCCGAGAGTGGCGATGTGCACTTGGCGACCGTCGAAGGCCCCGGCTTGCATCTGCTGGAGCTGCCATACTCACTGGACCGTGATCGAGAGATCCAGCGTTAATCGCCGTACCTTTTTTGCAGCACCTAGAGAGTATGAATGAACAAGCTGGCGGAAAAAGTCCAACAGGCTTTGGTAACGGCCATCGGCAACGATGACCTGGTTCTGCCGACATTACCGGAAGTGGCCCTGAAGATTCGTCAGGCCGCCGAAGACCCGGATATCAGCATCAGCCACTTGAGCAAAGTGATCAGTCGCGATACTGCGCTGTCAGCGCGCCTGATCAAAGTGGTCAACAGCCCCCTGCTGCGTGCAACCCAGGAAGTTACCGACCTGCACACTGCTATCACTCGGCTGGGCACCAACTACAGCAGCAACCTGGCAATTGGCCTGGTGATGGAACAGATCTTCCACGCCCGCTCGGAAGTCGTCGAACTGAAAATGCGTGAAGTGTGGCGTCGCAGCCTGGAAGTAGCGGGCGTGAGTTATGCCCTGTGCCGCCGTCACAGCCAGCTCAAGCCTGATCAAGCGGCACTTGGCGGCTTGGTGCATCAGATTGGCGTACTGCCCATTCTTACGTACGCCGAAGACCATTACGAACTGCTGTCCGACCCGGTCAGCCTCAACCATGTGATCGAAAGCATTCATCCGGCGCTGGGGGACAAACTGTTGGGCGGCTGGGATTTTCCGGAAATGCTGGCGAAACTGCCGGGGCAATACCTGGACCTGGAACGCGACTCCCCACGCCTGGACTACATCGACATCGTGCAAGTGGCTGTGCTGTATTGCCACCGCGGCACCGATCATCCACTGGCTCACGTAGCCCTTGCGGACCTGCCGGCAATCAAGAATCTGCGAGTCGACCCCACCAGCGAAACCCTTCGCGCAGAGCTGGATGAAGCGCGCTCAATGTTTTACTGATCAACCCGCGATAAAACTCACGCGCACCTTCAACCCCGCCAACTCGCCATCGTGCAGGCTGATCTGCGCCAGATGCGCGCGGCAGATTTCCCCGACGATCGCCAGCCCCAGCCCCGACCCCATGCCTTGCTGGCTCCGGCGATAGAAACGTTCAAACACCCGGTCCCGCTCATCCAGCGGGATACCCGGGCCATCGTCTTCAACTTCAAGAACGGCTGGCGCCGTGACGCGCAGAATCACATTGCCGCCCGGCGGCGTGTGGGCCAACGCGTTATCCACCAGGTTACTCAGCAACTCGTTCAACAGGGTCGGCTCGCCGCGCAACCACACCGGTTCATCCGCTTCCAGCGCCAGGGCGACGCCACGCGCGTGAGCCAGCGGCGCCATGGCCATGCCCAGCTCACGGGCCAATTGGCTGAGGTCGAGTAACTGCGCGCCGCCTTCAGCGATGGCCCGGGCGCCGTTTTCGATACGCGCCAGCGACAGCAGTTGATTCGCCAAGTGGGTCAGGCGGTCGGTGCCTTGGGCGGCGGTTTCCAGCGTGCTGCGCCAGGTAACCGGGTCGTCGGCACGCAGGCCCAGTTCCAGCCGCGCCTTGAGCGCCGCCAGCGGAGTACGCAGTTCGTGGGCGGCATCGGCAATAAACTGCGCCTGACGCTCAAACTGGCCGCGCAGACGCTCGGTGAAGTGGTTGAGCGAACGCACCAACGGGCCAAATTCATCTTGCACCTCGACCAGCGGCAGCGGCCGCAGGTCGTCGGGCTGGCGCTCTTCCACCGCCGTGCGCAGACGCTCCAGCGGACGCAACGCGGCGCTGACGGCAAACCACACGAGCAGCAACGCGCCGATGGCCAGCATGCCAAGGCGCAGCAAGGTGTCGGCCATGAGGCTACGGGCCATGCTCTCGCGCGCTTCATCGGTTTCCGCGACGCGAATCTCTGCCATGCCATTCATATTCGGCTCGGAGACCGCCTTGAGCAGGCTGACCACGCGCACATTCTGGCCCTGATACGTGGCGTTGTAGAACCGCGCCAACGCCGGGTAGTGATCGGTGCGCGGTGTGCCAGGCGGCGGCCCGGGAAGGTTTTCGTAGCCAGAGATCAGCTTTTTATCAATGTCATTGACCTGATAATAAATGCGCCCGGCGCTGTCGTAGGCAAAGGTGTCCAGGGCCACATACGGCACGTTGGCGCTCAGGGTGCCGTCCACTTGGGTCAGACCGGCGGCGATGGTGCGCGCCGAGGCCAGCAAGGTGCGGTCGTAGGCGGTGTCGGCGGCTTCGCGACCGTTCCAGTAGGCGCTCATGCCGCTGGCGAGCATCAACACCACCAGCAACAGCGCCAGGTTCCACAGCAACCGCCAGCGCAGGCTGCTGGGCTTATGCATCACGGGCTTCCAGCAAATAGCCCAGGCCACGGAAGGTCACGATGGCGATGGGCTGGCCGTCGAGCTTCTTGCGCAGGCGATGCACATAAATTTCGATGGCGTCGGGGCTGGCTTCTTCATCCAGCCCGAAAACCTGGGAGGCGAGTTGCTCCTTGCTCATCACCCGGCCCGGGCGAGCGATCAAGGCTTCCAGTACGGCCTGCTCGCGGGACGTCAGCGTCATCAGCTCGCCACCCACTGTAAAACGTCGAGTATCCAGGTCATAGACCAGCACCCCGCAGGTTTGCTGACGCTCGCCGCCCAGCACACTGCGCCGTAGCAGCGCTTTTACCCGCGCCTCCAATTCAGTCAGTTCAAAGGGCTTGGCCAGGTAGTCGTCAGCGCCCAGATTCAGGCCGTGAACGCGGTCCTTCACGTCACTGCGCGCGGTCAGCATCAGCACAGGCAGATTTTTCCCACGCGCCCGCAACCGCGCCAATACCTCGAAACCGTCCATGCGCGGCAAGCCCACATCGAGCACCACGGCCGCGTATTCCTCACTGCTCAAGGCCAGGTCCGCAGCCACGCCGTCGTGCAGCACGTCAACGGTCAAACCCATGCCCTTGAGCGCTTGGGCGACGCTTTCGGCAAGTTGCAGATGGTCTTCAACCAAGAGAACACGCATGGATTTTTACCTCGTTCGGGCATGGTCGACGCCACGCTTTGCCGGGCAGTTTACAGGCGCCGACTGCCCTGTGAAGCCCGAAAACATTGAAAGGCAACTGAAAGGTTAGTGAAAGCTTCGCCCTTTAGCATCCAGCGACGGTGGGCAATGCCCGCCCAGCTGCCTGATCCGCAGCGCCCGAAAAACGCCTCGAAGCGTTTTCGCCAAAAATAAGAACAATAACGGAGTACATAACGATGCTGTCGACTCAGCGCCAGGCCGCCTCGCCTGTTCGTTTTTCTCGTCTTGCCAAGACCACCCTTGCCAGTGCTACCGCCCTCGCCGGCTTTTCGCCGATGAGTCAGGCTGCCTTTTTCGAAGACAGCAGCGGCACCCTCGAAACCCGCAACATGTACTTCAACCGCGACTTTCGCGACGGCACCGGTGCCCTGCAATCCAAGCGTGACGAATGGGCTCAGGGCTTCATGCTCAACCTGCAATCGGGCTACACCGACGGCACCGTCGGCTTCGGCGTGGATGCGCTGGGCATGCTCGGCGTCAAACTCGACTCCAGCCCCGACCGCACCGGCACCGGCCTGCTGCCAACGCACGACGATGGCCGCGCCGCCAACGAGTACTCCAAGCTGGGCGTGACCGGCAAAGTGAAAGTCTCCGCCACCGAGCTGAAAATCGGTTCGTTGATCCCTGAATTGCCGATCCTCAAGCCCAACGACGGCCGCATTCTGCCGCAGACCTTCAACGGCGGCTTGCTGACCTCCAAGGAATTCAAAAACCTGGTGCTTACCGGTGGCCGCTTGGACAAGGCCAGGGACCGCGACGACACCAGCTACGAAGACATCGCCCTCAACAACAAGAACAGCCGCTTCCTCAGTGGCGCCACCGGCAAGCATTTCAACTTCGGTGGCGCGGACTATAAGTTTGCCGACAAGATCACCGGCAGCTACCACTTCGCCCAACTCGATGACGTGTACCGCCAGCATTTTCTCGGCCTGGTCGCCGCCCGCCCGATGGGCCCCGGCACTGTCGGCGCTGACGTGCGCCTGGCCATCAGTGATGACACCGGCAGCGCGCGTGGCGGCAAAATAGACAACACATCCTTCAGCAGCCTGTTCAGCTATGGCCTCAATGGCCATAAGCTCAGCGCCGGCTACCAGCGCATGTTCGGTGACAGCGCGTTCCCGTATGTGGATGGCAGCGACCCGTACCTGGTCAACTTTGTCCAAATCAATGACTTTGCCGGCGCCGAAGAGCGTTCCTGGCAGGCGCGCTACGACTACGACTTCGCCAAGCTGGGCATTCCCGGTTTGAGCTTCATGAGCCGTTACCTGTCGGGTGACAACATCAAGCTCAAGAACGGCGAGACCGCCAAGGAGTGGGAACGCAACAGCGAGGTCCGCTACGTGGTGCAAAGCGGCACATTCAAGGATGTGGCCTTTCGCCTGCGCAACGCCACTTACCGCACCAACTATTCGGCGCGTGATGCAGATGAGGTACGCGTACTCGTCAGCTACAGCGTCGCACTGTGGTAAGTGCACTCAGGCAAGCAGCAACTCATAACAACAAGACGGAGAAAACCATGACCTTTTCACTGCGTAAACTGGCCCTCACTGCCGGCTGCATGATGTTCGCCGGCCACCTGCTGGCCGCCGACGAACCCAAGCGCCCGGAGTGCATCGCCCCCGCCTCCCCTGGCGGTGGTTTTGACCTGACCTGCAAACTGGCGCAAAGCGCGCTGGTCAACGAAAAGTTGCTGAGCAAGCCCATGCGCGTGACCTACATGCCCGGCGGCGTCGGCGCGGTGGCCTACAACGCAGTGGTCGCCCAGCGCCCGGCGGACGGCGGCACGCTTGTGGCCTGGTCCAGCGGTTCGCTGTTGAACCTGGCCCAGGGCAAGTTCGGTCGTTTCGATGAAAGCGCCGTGCGCTGGCTGGCGGCGGTCGGCACCAGCTACGGTGCTATCGCGGTGAAAAGCGATTCGCCCTACAAGACCCTCGACGATCTCGTCAAAGCCCTGAAGAAAGATCCAGGCAGCGTAGTGATTGGTTCCGGCGGCACCGTCGGCAGCCAGGACTGGATGCAAACCGCCCTGATCGCCAAGGCCGCCGGGATCAACCCGCGCGAATTGCGCTACGTGGCCCTCGAAGGCGGCGGCGAAATCGCCACTGCCTTGCTCGGTGGTCATATCCAGGTCGGCAGCACCGACATCTCCGACTCCATGCCGCACATCCTCAGCGGTGACATGCGCCTGCTGGCGGTGTTCGCCGAAGAGCGCCTGAACGAGCCGGAAATGAAGAACATTCCGACCGCCAGAGAGCAAGGCTACGACATCGTCTGGCCAGTGGTTCGCGGTTTCTACCTCGGGCCAAAAGTCAGCGATGCCGACTACGCCTGGTGGAAAGAGGCGTTCGACAAACTGCTGGCCTCCGAAGAGTTCGCCAAGCTGCGTGACCAGCGCGAGCTGTTCCCGTTCGCCATGACCGGCCCGGAACTGGACACCTACGTGAAGAAACAGGTGGCTGACTACAAAGTGCTGGCCAAAGAGTTCGGCCTGATCCAGTAACTGCCCCTCTGTGGGAGCGGGCTTGCCCGCGAACAACCTCAACGATGACGCGTGCTGCCTGGCTACACGCGCCGCCCTTGGGTTCTTCGTGAGCAAGCTCGCGCCTACAAGACTCCAAGGAGTTTCCTATGCTCTTACAACGCATTTTCGCCGGTGTGCTATTGCTGGCCTGCGCGATTCTCGCGCTGATGGCCTGGCCGTATCAGGCAGCATTTTCCTACGAGCCGGTGGGGCCACGCGCCTTCCCGCTGCTGATGCTCGGGCTGATGAGCCTGGCACTGATCTACATGCTGATTCGCCCGCAGGCGACCAAACATACTGAAGAAGAACCGGCACTGGACCGCGCCACCCTGATCAAGATCGGCATTTGCGTGGCATTGCTGATCGTGTTCGCTGGCACCTTCGAATCCCTGGGTTTCATCCTCAGCAGCCTACTGATCGGCATCCCGATGGCGCGCCTGTATGGCGGCCGCTGGTTGCCCAGTGTGGTGATCGTCAGCCTGATGGCCATCGGTCTTTATCTGTTGTTCGATAAAGTCATGGATGTGCCTCTGCCCCTTGGCCTGCTCGACGTTCTGGAGAACTGATATGGATACTTTCGGCTATTTGGGCCAGGGCTTCGGCGTTGCACTGTCCCCCTACAACCTGGTGACCGCGCTGTGCGGCACCTTGATCGGCACCGTGGTCGGCCTGCTGCCGGGCCTGGGTCCGATCAACGGCGTCGCCTTGTTGATTCCCATCGCCTTCGCCCTCGGCCTGCCACCGGAGTCGGCATTGATCCTGCTGGCAGCGGTGTACCTGGGCTGCGAATACGGCGGCCGTATCAGCTCGATCCTGCTGAACATTCCGGGCGAAGCCTCCACCGTAATGACCACCCTCGACGGCTACCCGATGGCCCGCAAAGGCCTGGCCGGTGTAGCCCTGTCGCTGTCGGCATGGAGTTCGTTCATCGGCGCGTTTATCGCCACCTGCGGCATGGTGCTGTTTGCGCCGCTGTTGGCTAAATGGGCGATTGCCTTCGGCCCGGCGGAATATTTCGTACTGATGGTGTTCGCGATTGTTTGCCTCGGCGGCATGGCGGGCGATAAACCATTGAAGACGTTTGTGGCGGCACTGATCGGCCTGTTTTTGTCGGCGGTCGGCATCGACGCCAACAGCGGCGTGTACCGCTTTACCGGCGATAACATCCACCTCACCGACGGTATCCAGTTTGTGGTGTTGGTGCTGGGCTTGTTCTCCATCAGCGAAATCCTGTTGCTGCTGGAAAAAACCCACCGTGGCCAGGAAGCGGTAAAAGCCACCGGGCGGATGATGTTCAACTTCAAGGAAGCGTCGTCGGTGTTTGTGGTGAACATCCGCTGCGGCCTGCTCGGCTTCATCATGGGCGTGTTGCCGGGGGCTGGTGCGACCCTGGCATCAGCCGTTGCCTACATGACCGAAAAACGCCTGGCCGGTGCCAGCGGTAAATTCGGCGAGGGCGACATGCGCGGCCTCGCCGCTCCAGAAACCGCCATTGGCGCATCCGCCTGCGGCGCCCTGGTGCCGATGCTGACCCTCGGCGTACCGGGTTCGGGCACCACGGCGGTGATGATCGGCGCGCTGTCGCTGTACAACATCACGCCTGGCCCACTGCTGTTCCAACAGCAACCGGACATCGTGTGGGGCCTGATCGCTTCGTTGTTTATCGCCAACATCATGCTGGTGATCCTCAACATCCCGATGATCCGCATCTTCACCCGCATCCTTGCCGTGCCGAACTGGGCGCTGGTGCCGGTGATCGCCATCATTACCGCGATTGGTGTGTACGCCGTTCACGCCACCACTTTCGACCTGTTCCTGATGGTCGGCATTGGCATCTTCGGTTACATCCTGCGCAAGCTGGACTTCCCGCTGTCGCCGGTGCTGCTGGGCTTTATCCTCGGCGGCTTGATGGAGCAAAACCTGCGCCGCGCGCTATCGATTTCCAACGGTGCACTGGAAATCCTCTGGTCGAGCCCGATCACTTTTGGTGTGTGGGTACTGACCGCAATCATGCTGTTTGTGCCGTTACTGCGCATCTACCGCAAACGCGCCCTGCAGCGTCGTGCCGTGGCCGATGTCTGAGGTCAGCTTTAAACAATGGTGGGGAACACCGCTGGTCGGCCTGGCCGGCGGTTACCTGGCCAGCCTTGTCGGCTGGCCTTTGCCGTATATGGTCGGCTCGTTGCTGGCGATTATCCTGGTGCGCTGCCTGACGCCGTGGCAGTTGGCCGAAATACCCGGCGGCCGCAAATGCGGCCAATGGGTGGTGGGCATCGGCATCGGGCTGCACTTCACCCCGCTGGTGATCGAGCAGGTGATGAGCCACTTCGGTTTGATCTTCTTCGGCGCGCTGGTCACCAGCCTGTCGAGCATTGTCGGCGTGTGGTTGATGCGCCGCAGCGGTGAAGACCGCGCTACCGCGTTTTTCTCCAGCATGCCGGGCGGTTCCGGCGAGATGGTCAACCTCGGCGCACGCAATGGCGCGGTGCTTAGCCGTGTCGCGGCCGGGCAGAGTTTGCGGGTGCTGGTGGTGGTGCTGTGTGTTCCGGCGATCTTCAAGTATTTGCTGGAGGGCGGCGCACCGCAGTTTCACCCCGCGCCGGTGAGCTGGATGTGGCTGGCGGTGCTGTTTCCGATAGGCGCGCTGGTCGCCTGGGGCTGGCAGCGTTTGCGTCAGCCAAACCCGTGGCTGTTCGGGCCGCTACTGGTGAGTGCTACGGCGAGTGTTTTATGGGACTTGCACATCGGCCTGCCGGACGGCGGCAGCCAGATTGGCCAATGGTTGATCGGCAGTGGTTTGGGCTGCCACTTCAACCGTCAGTTCTTTCGTCGGGCGCCGGCGTTCATGGGCCGCACATTGATCGGGACGGCCCTGACCATGGCGCTGGCGACATTGGCGGCGGTGGGCTTGAGTGCGCTGACGCACCTGGATTTGCGCTCATTGACCTTGGGCATGATGCCGGGCGGCATTGCTGAGATGAGTTTGACGGCGGAGACCTTGCAACTGTCGGTGCCGCTGGTCACGGCAATGCAGGTGATGCGTTTGTTGTTTGTGCTGTTTTTGGCGGAGCCGTTGTTCAGGCACTGGAATCGCCAGCCCGAATGATCTTGAAGCTTTGCACAATTCCAATGTGGGAGCTGGCTTGCCTGCGATAGCGGTAGGCTAGCCAACAAATCTGTCGACTGACAGTCAGTCATCGCAGGCAAGCCAGCTCCCACATTTGATCGTGATTGGTCTTAAATCGGCGGCAACCGCCACTCGATCGGCGTCTCGCCATTCTGCTCCAGAAACTTGTTCGTCCGGCTGAAATGCCCACACCCCAAAAACCCGCGATACGCCGACAGCGGCGACGGGTGCACCGACGTCAGCACCAGGTGCTTGGTGGCATCCACCAGCTTCTGCTTGCCCTGGGCATGCGCGCCCCACAGCAAAAACACCAGGTGCGGCTGATGCTCGCTGACCACTTCGATCACCCGATCGGTAAAGTGCTGCCAGCCTTTGCCCGCATGGGCGTTGGCATTGGCGCGCTCGACGGTCATGGTGGTGTTGAGCATCAACACACCCTGATCGGCCCAGCTCTGCAGGCATCCGTGGTTGGGGATGTCGATGTTCAAGTCACGCTTGAGCTCTTTGTAGATGTTCACCAGCGAGGGCGGCGTTGGCACGCCTGGCTGCACTGAAAAGCACAAACCGTGGGCCTGACCGGGGCCGTGATACGGGTCCTGGCCGAGAATCACAACCTTGACCTTGTCCAGCGGCGTGGAATTAAGCGCATTGAAAATCAGCGGGCCAGGCGGATAGATCTCTTTACCGGCAGCATGTTCCTGGCGCAGAAACTCGCGTAATGCAGCCATGTAGGGCTTATCGAACTCCTCGCGCAGGGCGTGTTTCCAGCTGGGTTCGAGTTTGATACGGTCGCCATCGGTCATGGTGGGGTCATCGCGTAAAAAAGAATGGGCGAACCCTAGGAAAGCCGACCCCGCTTGTCAATTGATCTGACACACAACCGGCACTTTCCCGCGAAGGGATCATACTGAGCCTTCACTGTCTCGATTGAGGTCACAATGAACCTGCACTTCGAAGAGCTGACCGGCAACAACGGTGCCCGCCTCGGCATCGCCAGCCTGGACGCTGAAAAGTCCCTCAACGCACTGTCCCTGCCGATGATCCTGGCCCTGAACGAACGCCTGGATGCGTGGGCCAAAGACCCGAACGTCACTTGCGTGCTGCTGCGCGGCAACGGCCCCAAGGCTTTTTGCGCCGGTGGCGAAGTACGCAGCCTGGCGCAGGCTTGCCGTGAACAGCCAGGCGTTGTGCCGCCGCTGGCCGCAGACTTTTTTGCGGCGGAATATCGCCTCGACTATCGCCTGCACACCTACCCCAAACCGCTGATTTGCTGGGGCCATGGTTATGTGCTGGGCGGCGGCATGGGTCTGCTGCAGAGCGCCGCCGTGCGCATCGTCACGCCGAGCAGCCGCCTGGCCATGCCCGAAATCAGCATCGGTTTGTACCCGGACGTGGGCGCCAGCTGGTTCCTGTCCCGCTTGCCCGGCAAGCTCGGCGTGTTCCTGGGCCTCACCGGCGCACACATCAACGGTCGTGACGCTCTGGATTTGGGCCTGGCCGACCGCTTTCTGCGCGACGACCAGCAAGACGAGTTGATCGAAGGCCTGCTGCAACTGAACTGGCAGGAACAAACCGCCATTCAACTCAACAGCCTGCTCAGGGCGCTGGCACAGGAAGCTGTCGACCAGCAACCCGAAGCGCAATGGCTGCCGCGCCGGGCTCAGATCGACGAATGGCTGGATGTAGGCGATGTGCGTTGTGCCTGGCGCGCCTTGAGCCTGTTACGCGACCACGCCGACCCGTTGTTCAGCCGCGCCGGCAAGACCCTCAGCGAAGGGTGCCCGCTGACCGCGCACCTGGTGTGGGAACAGATTCAACGGGCGCGGCATTTGTCGTTGGCCGAAGTGTTCCAGATGGAATACACATTAAGCCTCAATTGCTGCCGTCATCCGGAATTCAGCGAAGGGGTGCGTGCGCGGCTAATCGACAAAGACCAGGCACCTCACTGGCACTGGCCCGACATCAACACCGTGCCCGATGCGGTGGTGCAAGCGCACTTCAGCAAAGCGTGGGAAGGCAGGCACCCTCTGGCAGACCTGTCCGACTATTAACGGGTCGCCCCTTCAGATTTCAACGGTAAATGCACAATTATCCGGTTGGCTGTCCAGGCAAACGTAAACATCCAGTTTCAATGGATCGACGGCGAGTTCCCAATGCAGGGAGCTCGTCAGCGACATGGTAGTGGGCTGACCGGGCCGGTCATATTGCAAGGCCACCGTCTTCCCATTGCCCATCCGATAAACGCACCGGTCCAGAAGGCCATTTTCCCGCTCCTTGCCGTTGCTCGGTGTGAAGAGTGCGCCAATAAAACTGTTGGCGAAGTTGGGCGAATCAACCTCGTGGCTTTTCCACTGAGATTGCCCGTTATTGGCCACGAAGTAGCCATTTACATATTTGATCGACGACGGATAGGGGCAACTCTGTTCTGCGTAAACTTGCGTGATACCTGCCCCCGCCAGAAAACACAGGCACGTTAGTTGACTGATCATAAAGCGCTGGTTCCATTACCTAGTGGTACACCGGATACGCACGACGGCGCTATCGCATTGAATCCCGGCTGAAACCCTCGCAATAGCTGTCAGATTTGACAGTCCCGACGAATGGCAGGCAAAAAAAAGCGGCGCTCGAAGCGCCGCTTTACATCAAAAGCCTTCAACGATGGCCGCCGCCGCGCCCCCCGCCATGATCGCCGCCACGACCGTGCCCCCCATTCCCCCAGTGTCCGCCCCCCCAGCCCTGGTTCGGATAAGGCCGGTAACCGGGTCTGGGGTAGTAACGCGGCGCCGGCTGGTAATAACGCGGCGACGAGTAATAGCGTGGTTGAGGTGCGTAGTAGCGCGGTGGGGCGTAATAGCTGCGTCCGGACTGATAATACGTCGGGCCGCCGTAGTAGTACGCCGGTGCCGGGGCGGTATAAACCTCGGAGCGATAGTAGGTAACGCCTCCATCGTAGGGCACGCAAGCTGAAAGGGTCAGGCCAAGCAAAGCGGTGAGTAGCAGTCGTCGATACATGGCGGCCTCCTGGACCGCGGAAGAGCACCTCCAGCGACGCTGGGGAGCGGCATTCAGCTTTCACTGAATGACGAAATATCTGACATCGAAAACCGAATCTGGTGCGTTTTCGACACAGGTTGAAACATGTGTTTCAGACGAACCGATCGCCTCATTGCAGTGCGACCGCGCACCAGCGCAATGCACAAACAGTTACCGGTCTATTCCCCTCGCACGCAAACCCGCGATCTACACGCTTGCCTGCCACTTGGCACGACTCTCGCTTTGCCTACCCCGTGCAGGATTCATAACAGGTTCGCGGCACCACAATTTGCAATGGCTGACTAGGGTTCCGGCTCGCTTGACGCGAGTGGCTGGTCCGAGAGTTGGCGACCTCCAGTTGAGGTTACACGGCGGGATAAAAGCCCGGGAGACAAGCCACCGTTTACGGTGCCGCGTTGCTCCTGCTCGCCCATGTTCAACTGGAGAAAACCCATGCCATCACCCCGTTTACCCGCCCTGCTCGCCGCCGCCTTCGCCGCCGTGCTGAGCTTCCAAACCCAGGCCGCCCCCAAAGATCACTTCAGTGTGTGCTGGACGATCTACGCCGGCTGGATGCCCTGGGAGTACGCAGGCAGCAGCGGCATCCTCGACAAGTGGGCCAGGAAATACGGCATCACCATCGACATGGTCCAGCTCAACGACTACGTCGAATCCATCAACCAATACACCGCCGGCCAGTTTGACGGCTGCACCATGACCAATATGGACGCCCTGACCATCCCCGCCGCCGGTGGCGTGGACAGCACCGCGCTGGTGGTCAGCGACTTTTCCAACGGCAACGACGGCGTGGTGATCAAAGGCACCGGCAAAACCGTGGCCGACCTCAAAGGCATGAACGTCAACCTGGTGGAACTCTCCGTTTCCCACTACCTGCTGGCCCGCGCGCTGGAGTCCGCCGACCTCAGCGAAAAAGACCTGAAAGTGGTCAACACCTCCGACGCCGACATCGCCGCCGCCTTCAACACCGATCAGGTGCAAGCCGTCACTACCTGGAACCCGATGCTGTCCGAGATCAAGGCCAAACCGGGCGTCAGCGAAGTGTTTGACTCAAGCAAAGTGCCCGGCGAAATCATGGACATGATGGTGGTCAACACCCAGACCCTCAAAGACAACCCGAAGCTGGGCAAAGCGCTCACCGGCGCCTGGTTTGAAGTGGTCGCGCTGATGAATGCCAAGAACGCCGCCAGCACCGAGGCGCTGGAACACATGGCAAAAGCCTCCGGCACCGACCTCAAGGGTTTCCAGTCGCAACTGGACACCACCAAGCTGTTCGCCACGCCGAAGGAAGCCCTGGCCTTCGCCACCAGCGCGCAGTTGCCGGCGACCATGCGCAAGGTCGCGCAGTTCTCGTTTGAACATGGCCTGCTTGGTGAAGGCGCCAAGGACACCGGCGCCGTGGGCATGAGCTTCGCCAATGGCGTGACCAGCGGCGACACGGCCAACCTCAAGCTGCATTTCGACCCCAGCTACGTACAGATGGCCACCGACGGCACGCTGTAAGAGGACCTGGCCATGCGCCTGATCAACCGTCACCCGGAGCGCTCCAGCCGCCTGCTGTTGGTGTTGCTGCCGTTCGCGTTGCTGCTGTTTGCCTACTTCGTGGGCTCGGCCGAGCGCTTGGCGCAAAACCCCAACGACAAGCTGCTGCCAAGCGCCGTGCAAATGGGCGACGCGGTAAAACGCCTGGCGTTCAGCGCTGATGCACGCACCGGTGAATACGTGCTGTGGCAAGACAGCGCGTCGAGCCTGCGCCGCCTCGCAATCGGCTTAGGGATAAGCGCCCTCGCGGGTCTGTGCCTGGGCATCGCCGCCGGAACGTTGCCGCTGTTTGGCGCGCCGTTGTCGCCGCTGCTCACGGTGCTGTCGATGGTGCCGCCGCTGGCGATTCTGCCGATTCTGTTCATCGTGTTCGGGCTTGGGGAATTGTCGAAGGTGATGCTGATCGTCATCGGCATCACCCCGGCGCTGGCACGCGACCTGGAACAGCGCGCGCGGGAAATCCCCGTGGAGTTGCTGGTGAAAGCGCAGACCCTCGGCGCTTCCACCTGGACGCTGATGCTGCGCGTGGTGCTCCCGCAATTATTGCCGCGCCTGCTGATTTCGCTGCGCCTGATGCTCGGCTCGGCGTGGTTGTTTCTGATCGCCGCCGAAGCCATCGCCTCCACCGACGGGTTGGGCTACCGGATCTTCCTGGTGCGCCGCTACCTGGCAATGGACGTGATTTTGCCCTACGTAGTGTGGATCACCCTGCTCGCCTGGCTGATGGACTGGGGCCTCAAGGCCCTGACCCGGCGCGCGTTCCCCTGGTACGAAGGAGCGCGGGCATGAGCTTTATCAGCGTCAACAATGTGTGGCAGCGCTACGGCGACCAAGTGGTGCTGGAAGGCCTCAACCTGCACGTCGCCGAGGGTGAATTCTGCACCCTGGTCGGCACCTCGGGCTGCGGCAAGTCCACGTTTCTGCGCCTGCTGCTGGGCCAGGAAACCGCGAGCAAAGGCCAGATCCTGCTCGACGGCCAACCGCTGGCTGCCGAGCCGGATGCCAGCCGTGGTGTGGTGTTTCAGCGGTATTCGGTGTTCCCGCATTTGAGCGTGCTGGACAACGTTGCCCTTGGCCTTGAACTGCCGCGCTCACGCCTGCTCGGGCGGCTGTTCGGCAAGGCGAAAAAAGACGCACGGGAACAGGCCTGCGCACTGCTGCAAAAAGTCGGCCTCGGCCATGCCCTGGACAAGTACCCGGCGCAGCTTTCGGGCGGCATGCAACAACGGCTGGCCATCGCCCAGGCGCTGATCATGAAACCCCGCGTATTGCTGCTGGACGAACCCTTCGGCGCCCTCGACCCGGGCATTCGCAAAGACATGCACCAGTTGCTGCTGGAACTGTGGCGCGAAACCCGGCTGACCGTGTTCATGGTCACCCACGACCTCAGCGAAGGCTTCAGCCTCGGCACGCGCCTGCTGGTGTTCGACAAGGTCCGCGTCGACCCCCACGCCCCCGGCGCGTATGGCGCCCGCATCACCTACGACATCCCTTTGAACAGCGAGCGCCGCAAAGCGCTCGCCGCCGAACCTGGAGCTATTTCCACATGACCGATTCCACTCAACTGTTCCCACCGTTCGCCGAGGAAATGCTCCCCGGCGGCGGCCACCGTTCTTTCGTGCTCAAGCGCGGCCAATTGCTGCGCCTCACCGACCTGCGTGGCGGTGCCAATGTCAGCCTGACGTTGCTCAACGCCAACGAAAAAACCGAGCGCCTGAACCTGCCCGACAGCCTCAAATGCCAACACACCGCCAAGCTCACCACGGGCCATTGCCTGTATTCGGACATGGGCCGCGTGCTCGCTGCGATCGCGGCCGACACCTGCGGCTGGAGTGACAGCATCGGCGGCGTGTTATGTGCCGCGGAAGTGGCCGAAAAATACGGCCAGGGGCGCTATCAAGAGCTGCGCAACGGTTTTTATCGCAACGGCACCGACAACCTGCTGGTGGAGTTGGGCAAGTGGGGGCTGGGCCTGTCCGACGTGCTGATGACCCTAAACCTGTTCAGCCGCGTCAGCGTCGACGAAGACGGCGCCTTGCACTTTGTGCCGGGCAATTCCAAAGCCGGTGACTACATCGAACTGTATGCACCGATGGACACGCTGGTGGTGCTCACCGCCCTGCAACACCCGATGGACCCCAACCCCGACTATGCCCCACAACCGCTGAAACTCAGCCTGATGAACGCCGACAAAAGCGTCGCCGAACACTGCCGCACCTCGCGCCCGGAAAACGAGCGCGGCTTTATCAATACCGACCGCCTGTTCGCTTGAGGAGCTGCCATGTCTATCGCACTGAAACAACCTGACGCAGCGGTGTACCGCGCGACCATTCCCGCCGGCGAGCCGTGGCTGATGGAAGTCAAGGCCGGCCAGACCCTGCGCATCCTCGACCTTGAGGGCAACCAGGCCGTCGACACGCTGTTCTACAGCCTCAAAAACCCGCGCGAGCGCTATGACGTGCAACGCACCTTGCGCCGGCAAAACAGCGTCTACCTGAGCACCGGCAGCGTGCTGTATTCCAACCTCGGCCAGCCGATGCTGACCATCGTCGCCGACACCTGCGGGCGCCACGACACCCTCGGCGGCGCCTGCGCCCAAGAGAGCAACACCGTGCGTTACGCCCTGGAAAAACGCTACATGCACAGCTGCCGCGACAACTACCTGCGCGCCTGCGCCCACGACGGGCGGCTGGGTAAAGGCGACATCGGGCCGAACATCAATTTCTTCATGAACGTGCCGGTGACGGCTGACGGCGGGCTGACGTTTGAAGACGGTATTTCCGCCCCTGGCAAGTACGTCGACCTGCGCGCGGAGATGGACGTGATCGTGCTGATTTCCAACTGCCCGCAACTGAACAACCCTTGCAACGCCTACAACCCGACCCCTGCGGAGTTACTGGTATGGAACTGAAGCTCAAGCGCCTGCGCATTTGGCTTTTCACACTGTGCCAATCCCGCGCCGGGCAGTGCCTTAACAAACAATGAAGCTCAACTGTGGGAGCTGGCTTGCCTGCGATAGCGGTGTATCAACCTACAAATGGGTTAGCTGACACACCGCCATCGCGGGCAAGCCCGGCTCCCACAGTTGATCTGCATCTGTTTCAGAATGTGCGCTGCGGACGACCGTAGCGCCTACCCCACTTTGCGGGACGGCCCGCAGGGTTTTGCCATGTTCGAAAAACTCTTGATCGCCAACCGTGGCGCTATCGCCTGTCGCATCCTGCGCACCTTGCGCGAACTGCAGGTCAAAGGCGTCGCGGTGTACGCCGAGGCGGATGCCGCCAGCCTGCATATCCGCCAAGCCGATGAGGCCTACAGCCTCGGCGAAGGCGCGGCGGCGGGCACCTATCTGGCGGTGGAAAAAATTCTCGCCACGGCCAAGGCCTGTGGCGCCAAAGCAATTCATCCCGGCTATGGGTTTCTCTCGGAAAACGCAGCCTTTGCGCAAGCGTGTGAAGACGCGGGCATTGCCTTTGTCGGCCCTACGCCGCAACAGTTGCGCGTCTTCGGTCTCAAACACACCGCGCGAGCATTGGCCAAAAAGCATCAAGTCCCGCTGCTGGAAGGTACCGAGCTACTCGACAGCCTCGATGCAGCGCTTTCGGCCGCTGACAGCGTGGGCTATCCGGTGATGCTGAAAAGCACGGCCGGCGGCGGCGGTATCGGCATGCGCGTGTGCCGCAGTGCGCCGGAGTTGAGTGAGTCCTTCGAGGCCGTCAAACGCCTGGGCCAGAACAACTTCAGCGACGCCGGTGTGTTTATCGAAAAATACATCCAGCATGCTCGCCACCTTGAAGTACAGGTGTTTGGCGACGGCGCGGGCGAGGTGATCGCCCTCGGCGTACGTGACTGCTCGGTGCAGCGACGCAACCAGAAAGTCCTCGAAGAAACCCCGGCGCCGAACCTGCCTGACGGCATGGCCGAAGCACTGTGTTCGGCAGCGATCACCCTCGCCAAAGCCGTCAATTACCGCAGCGCAGGCACCGTGGAATTTATCTTTGACAGCGCTGACGGGCGCTTCTATTTCCTCGAAGTGAACACGCGCTTGCAGGTGGAACACGGCGTCACCGAACAAGTCTGGGGCGTCGACCTGGTGCGCTGGATGGTGCAACTGGCCGCCGGTGAATTGCCGCCATTGAACACGCTGGCGCTGAAACCCAACGGCCATGCCATTCAGGCGCGGCTGTACGCCGAAGACCCGGGCAAGGATTTCCAGCCGAGCCCAGGGCTGTTGACCCGCGTGGATTTCCCGGTTGCCGATGGCTTGCGTATCGACACCTGGGTTGAAGCCGGTTGCGAGATCCCGCCCTACTTCGACCCGATGATCGCCAAGCTCATCACCTGGGCGCCCACCCGCGAACAAGCGCGGCTGGACCTGCATCAAGCCCTGAGCGACAGTCAGCTTTACGGCGTGGAAACCAACCGCGATTACTTGCGCCAGATTCTGCTCGCCGCACCGTTCGCCAGCGGCCGCCCCTGGACGCGTTGCCTGGAAGATTTGGTCTACACCGCCGACACCGTTGAGGTGCTCAGCGCCGGTACGCAAACCAGTGTGCAGGATTACCCTGGCCGTCTCGGCTACTGGGCCGTCGGCGTGCCGCCGTCAGGGCCGATGGACAGCCGTGCGCTGCGCCTGGGCAATCGTCTGCTGGGGAATAACGACGGCGCGGCGGCGCTGGAAATCACCATGAGCGGGCCGCTGCTGCGCTTCAATTGCGCGGCGGTTGTGACAGTGACCGGGGCGGACATTGCGTTGCTGCTGAATGACGAACCCGTGCCGATGAATACCGCCTTGCTGATTGAACCGGGTGCGGTGCTGAGCCTCGGCACTATCGCCGGGGCCGGCGCGCGCAGCTACCTGTGTGTACGCGGCGGGCTGCAAGTGCCGGACTACTTGGGCAGTAAAAGCACCTTCACCCTCGGCCAGTTTGGCGGGCATGGCGGACGGGCCTTGCGCGCCGGGGATGTGTTGCACCTGACGTCCTTGGTGGATGCCAACGCCGGGCAACAACTGATCCCGGAACCGCTGGCCCAGGTGCGCACACTGCGCGTGATTTACGGCCCCCATGGCGCACCGGAATACTTCAAGCCCGAGTACATCGACACCTTCTTTGCCACCCAATGGGAAGTGCACTTCAACTCCAGCCGCACCGGCGTGCGGTTGATCGGACCGAAGCCGTTATGGGCGCGTACGGATGGCGGTGAGGCGGGGCTGCATCCGTCGAATATTCATGACAACCCTTACGCAATCGGAGCCGTGGACTTTACCGGTGACATGCCGGTAATCCTCGGGCCGGACGGTCCGAGCCTCGGCGGGTTTGTGTGCCCGGTGACGGTGATCGAGGCCGACCTTTGGCAGCTCGGGCAACTGAAGGCGGGCGACAAGCTGCGTTTCGAACCGGTGAACCTCAAGGCTGCCCGTGATCTCGCCTTGAAATGGGATCAATGTGGGAGCTGGCTTGCCTGCGATACAGGCAACTCGGTCCTGCAGGCAGACCCCAGTGATGCCATCGCGGGCAAGCCCGGCTCCCACAGTTATCTCGAGTCGCCAGTGGTATTGGATGTAGGCGACGACGATACTCGTCTGGTCGCGCGCCTCGCCGGCGACACCCACCTGTTGCTGGAAATCGGCGCCGCCGAACTCGACTTGGTCTTGCGCTTTCGCGGCCACGCCCTGATGCAAGCCCTCGAAGCCCGCGCCCTGCCCGGCGTGATCGACCTGACGCCAGGCATTCGCTCGTTGCAAATCCACTACCAGCCTGAACAGTTGCCCCTGGCCGATCTGCTGCCGCTGATCACTCAGGAATGGTCCACCGTGTGCGCCACGCAAAACCTGCAAGTGCCCTCGCGCATCGTGCATTTGCCGCTGTCGTGGGACGACCCGGCGTGCCAGCTCGCCATCGAAAAATACATGACCACCGTGCGCAAAGATGCGCCCTGGTGCCCGAGCAACCTTGAATTCATTCGCCGCATCAACGACCTGGCAAACCTCGACGAAGTGCGCCACACGGTGTTCGACGCCAGCTACCTGGTGATGGGCCTGGGCGACGTGTACCTCGGCGCACCGGTCGCCACGCCGCTGGACCCACGCCACCGTTTGGTCACCACCAAATACAACCCGGCGCGCACCTGGACTGCCGAAAACTCGGTAGGCATCGGCGGCTCCTACTTGTGCGTGTATGGCATGGAAGGCCCCGGCGGCTACCAGTTCGTGGGGCGCACGTTGCAAATGTGGAACCGCTACCGGGAAGTCGCGGCGTTTGATGGCAAGCCGTGGTTGCTGCGGTTTTTCGACCAGATCCGGTTCTATCCGGTGAGCGCCGAGGAATTGGTAAAAATACGCCGCGACTTCCCGCTCGGGCGTTTTGAATTGAGCATCGAACACAGCCAGCTGAACCTGGCGGACTATCAGGATTTTCTGGCGCGGGAAGCCTCAAGCATCGGCGCGTTTCGTGAGCATCAGCAGCAGGCTTTCAATGCCGAGCGCGAACGCTGGATCGCCAGCGGTCAGGCGCACTTCGACAGCGAAGAGCAGGCGGCGCCGCTGAGTGAAGACACGCCCCTGGGCGCCAACGAATGCAGCATCGACAGCCCCATCGCCGGCAACCTTTGGCAGGTGCAGGTTGCCGCTGGCCAGCGGGTTGAACCCGGTGATGTGCTGGTGATTCTGGAGTCCATGAAAATGGAAATTCCTGTTGTTGCGCCGTTCGCCGGCACCGTGCGCGAAATTCCCGTGCAACCCGGCAGCGGCATTGGCGCCGGGCAACGTGTGATGGTGCTGGAACGTGACTGACTTTTCTCTTTTGACAGGCGGACAAGCCATGAACCTGCAACTGGACAACCTGCGCAATGCCTACCTCAGCGGCGATACTACGCCACGCACGTTGCTGCTGGCGCTGCGGGGAAAAGCAGAACAGTTGAACCCCGACTATCACCTGTTTATCCACTTGCTGAGTGTGGCGGAACTGGAGCCCTATCTGGTCGCACTGGAAGGTCGCGACCCTTCGCAATTGCCGTTGTACGGCGTGCCGTTTGCGATCAAGGACAACATCGATCTGGCTGGTATTCCCACCACGGCGGCCTGCCCGGCGTTTGCCTATGTGCCCGAGCGCAGCGCGACGATAGTCGAGCAGTTGATCGCGCTGGGCGCGGTGCCGCTGGGCAAGACCAACCTCGATCAGTTCGCCACCGGGCTCAATGGCGGTCGCTCGCCCTATGGCGCCTGCCCTAACAGCGTGCTGGCGCAATACCCATCGGGTGGATCGAGTGCGGGGTCATCGCTGGCCGTCGCCCTGGGTGTGGCAAGCTTCGCCTTGGGCACCGATACGGCGGGCTCCGGGCGCGTGCCGGCGGCGCTGAATAATCTGGTGGGGCTCAAGGCGAGCAAAGGGCTGATCTCCACGGCCGGCGTAGTGCCGGCGTGCCGTACGCAGGATTGCGTCACGACGTTTACCCGAACGGCGCGGGAAGCCAGCCAGTTACTGGCGCTGACCGCCAAACTTGACCCGCTGGACGCCTACAGCCGCCAGAATCCGGCGTGGAATGACGCGTCGGCGTTTGGCGCGCCGAGGCCGTTTCGCTTTGGCGTGCCGCGTCAGGAGGATCTGGAATTCTTCGGCTGCGAACAAGGCCCGCAGTTGTTTCAACAAGCCATCGACCGCATGATCGCCCTGGGCGGCGAGCCGGTCGCCCTGAACTTGTCGCCCTTCCTTGAGGCCGCACGCCTGCTTTACGAAGGGCCGTGGGTGGCCGAGCGCTACAGCGTCGCCGGTGAGTTGATGGCGCGTGACCCCGACGCCGTGCTGCCGGTGATTCGCGCGGTGTTGGCCAAGGCGCCGGCGGTCACTGGTGTCGATACCTTCCGGGCGCAGTACCGCCTGCAATCCCTCAAAGCGCAGTGCGATGTTCTTTTGGAAGGTCTCGATTGCGTGCTGACGCCAACCATCGGCCGCCCGGTGACGCGGGAAGAATTGCGCGCCGAACCGGTGCTGCGCAATGCCGAATTGGGCTACTACACCAACTTCATGAACCTGCTGGATTACGCCGCCGTTGCGGTGCCCAGTGGCTTTATGCACAACGGCTTGCCGTGGGGCGTGACGCTGTTCGGCCGCACGTTTACCGATCAATACCTGCTCGGCGTGGCGGATGCCTTGCAGCGCCAGCAGGATGGAACGCTGGTGGCTCCCGCTGGCATCGCCAGCCATGACGGCACGCGGCTGGTGGTGTGTGGCGCGCACTTGCAAGGGTTGGCGCTTAACGGCCAGTTGCTGCGCCGTGGCGCACGCTTGCTGGAACGCACCCACAGCTCGCCGGATTATCAACTGTTCGCGCTCGCAGGCGGGCCGCCGTATCGTCCGGGCATGCTGCGCGTCAGTGAAGGCGGCGTGGCCATCGAAGTGGAAGTGTGGGAATTGCCGAGCCGCGAACTGGGCTCGTTCCTCACCGGCATACCTGCGCCTTTGGGCCTTGGCAAAGTGCAACTGGCGGATGGGCGCTGGGAAACCGGGTTTATCTGCGAGCCCTACGGCTTGAACGGCGCCGTGGACATCAGCCACTTCGGCGGCTGGCGCGGCTACCTGCACAGCTTGCAATAGCGGGACGGCGCTGTATCGTGCAGGGAATTCCAGGGCCTTGCCCGATCAGTGCCTGAACCGACCGATGACCACGCCAACCCTCTGCCCCGCCTGTGGCGCGCGCAACGACTGCGCCCTGGCCGACCCGCGCACCGCCGACCAAGCCTGCTGGTGCTACAGCGTCACCATTGACCCGGCGGTGCTCGAAGCGCTGCCGGACGAACTGCGCAACAAGGCCTGCCTGTGCCCGCGATGCGCACAGGTGGACGCGCACCTGCGCGAGGCTGAACAGCCGTAATGCGCGTGGATCGGTTCCTCAGCAATCTGCCACGCTTCAATCGCCAGCAAGTGCGCGTGCTGTTGGTTGAACGACGGGTGAGTGTTGACGGCGTGGCCGTCAGCGATCCACACCATGAAGTGCGCGAATTCAGCCACGTGTGCGTTGACGATCAAGTGCTGCAGGCGGGCAAACCGGCGCGTTATTTCATGCTGCATAAACCTGCGGGTTGCGTGAGCGCCACGACTGACCCGGTGCATCCCACCGTGCTCGATTTACTGGATGAACCGGACAAGGGCGAGCTGCATATTGCCGGCCGTCTGGACTTCAACACCACCGGGCTGATGCTGATCACCAACGACGGCCAATGGTCGCGGCGCCTGACACAACCGCAAACCAAACTGCCAAAGGTTTACCTCGTGGAAACCGAGCAGCACATCGGCCCGGAATACGCGGCGACCTTCAAGACCGGCCTCTACTTCGCCTTCGAGGACCTGACGACCCAGCCCGCCGAGTTGGCGCTACTGGGCCCGACGACCGCACGCTTGAGCATCATCGAAGGCCGCTATCACCAGGTGAAGCGCATGTTCGGGCATTTTGATAACAAGGTTATCGGCCTGCATCGCGAACGAATGGGGCCTTTGGTGCTGGATACAGCCCTGGCGCCCGGCGAGTATCGGGCGCTGACCGACGATGAAATACGACAGGTCTGACGACCGTTCAGCCGATGATGGCAAAAAACCAGCCTGGCGCCTTGCGAGGTCGCGTATCGGCTGCTTGAATTCCTCTTGGCAGCCGGTTCATGACTGGCGAGTCGCCTATAACCTCCAAGAAACACCTTGCCCCGCCCGCGCTTGATTCACGGGCCTCTCAGGCAAACAGCCCACCCTAATAAAAGCCGTCGACCTGCCGTCATCGGACTGACATGGGCGCTCATCTTCCAGGCGTATGCCTACCTGTCATAAAGCTCGTGCAGAGTGGTCTGCGCGCACTACCCGCTTGCCAGGAGTCTTACGACATGAGGCCAGAAATCGCTGTGCTGGATATACAGGGTCAGTATCGGGTTTACACGGAGTTCTATCGCGCGGACACCGCTGAAAAGACCATCATCCTGGTCAACGGCTCGATGGCCACCACGGCATCGTTCGGCCAAACCGTCAAAAGCCTGTACCCCCAATTCAACGTGGTTTTGTACGACCAGCCCTACGCTGGCCGCTCCAAAATCCATAACCGCCATGAGCAGATGCTGACGAAGGAAATTGAAGGCCAGATCCTTCTGGAACTCATCGACCACTTCGCCGCCGAACACGTGCTGTCGTTTTCCTGGGGCGGCGCTGCCACCCTGATCGCCCTCGCCGACCGGCCACGCCGCGTGGAAAAGGCAGTGATCAGCTCGTTCTCACCGGTGATCAACGCACCAATGCGCGACTACCTTGAACGAGGCGTCGACTACCTCGGCAACCTCGACCGTGACCGCGTCGGGCACCTGGTCAACAGCACCCTCGGCAAACACTTGCCGTCACTGTTCAAGCGGTTCAATTACAAGCATGTGAGCGGTCTGGCCGAACACGAATACGGGCAGATGCATTTCCACATCAGCCACGTGCTGCACAGTGATCGGCAGTGCTACATCAAGGCGGCCAGGCAGATCGACATTCCAGTGCTGTTCTTGAACGGTGAATGGGACGAGTACACCAGCGCCGAGGATGCCAAGTTGTTTGCCCAGCACCTGACCAACAGCAGCTTCAGCACCATCCAGGCCACCGGGCATTTTCTGGACATGGAGCACAAGGCCGCCTGCCGGGACAGCCGAGACGCGGTGGTTGGGTTTTTGAAACCGCAGCGCCAGGTCAGCCGGTTGAGGTATCACCAGGGGCAGACGCAGCAGGCTTTTTCGATTTGAAATGAAAGGCTGGAAAAGCCCCCGCTTATGCGAGAGCTGGGCTTGCCCGCGATGCAGGCGCTTAAGTGGCGCCTTCGCAGGCAAGCCAGCTCCTGCACAAGGGTGCGCCCTGATGGATGAACGCAACCCGCACATTTTTCGAAGAAAAACTTCAAATCCCGGCGAACATCTGGTACAAAGTCAGCCGCTCTGAGCGGGTATAGTTCAATCGTAGAACACTACCTTCCCAGGCTTGCGACGAGGGTTCTTACAGGACAACCGTTGGTGAGCAGAAAATGTGCGTATGCGGGTATAGTTTAGTGGCAAAACGAAAGCTTCCCAAGCTTTAGTTGAGGGTTCGATTCCCTCTACCCGCTCCATCCAATTGCCCCATCCCCCCCAATAAACACAGCACTTTTCAGCGCCCCCTCCTCCGCATTAGTCCCACAAACCTTGCTCCAATATCCAATCGCCCACCTCCAGCAAACGCTTGCTATCGATCACATCTGCTTGTGAGTAAAGGCTGAAGCTGCACGCCCGGAAAAACTAACTGTTTTGCGCGCCTTAACTTGATGGATGCGGATTCTTTGCTATAGCTAAAGCTTCGCGTTCTCCCATCGAGGCAACGGAATGTCAGTCGCAAAGAAAATGAGCGTGGGGCAGCTGACCATGTTGACCGCTGTCAACATGTTAGGGTCCGGGATTGTTTTGTTGCCCACCAAACTCGCCGAAGTCGGCGCCATTTCAATCCTCTCCTGGTTGATCACAGCGACCGGTTCATTGGCCCTGGCCTACGCCTTTGCACGCTGCGGGATGCTTAGCCGTAAGACCGGTGGCATGGGCGGGTATGCCGAATACACCTTCGGCAAGTCTGGTAACTACATCACCAACTACACCTATGGCTTGTCGCTTCTGATCGCGAACGTAGCCATCAGTATTACCGCCGTTGGTTATATACAGACTCTGTTCGGTATAAAACTCGACTCCCTGCAGGTCGGGTTGGCGACCATTGCTTTGCTGTGGATTACCACGTTCGCTAACTTCGGCGGGGCAAGCATTACCGGCAAGATCGGCGCCGTGACGGTCTGGGGCGTCATCGCCCCGGTGGTGTTGGTCTCCACCATAGGCTGGTTCTGGTTCGACAGCAGCGTGTATGCCGCAGGGTGGAACCCCCACGACAAAACCTGGTTCGAAGCGGCAGGCGCTTCGGTGGCTATAACGCTATGGGCGTTTCTCGGTCTCGAATCGGCGTGCGCCAACGGCGACGCCGTGGAGAATCCAGAGAAGAACGTGCCCATCGCAGTGCTCGGCGGGACATTGGGCGCGGCGGTGATCTACATCGTGTCGACCAACGTGATCGCTGGCATCGTCGAAAACGCCGAGTTGGTTTCGTCCACCGCGCCCTTCGGCCTGGTGTTCGCCAAGATGTTTAACCCCATGATCGGCAACGTTGTCATGGGGCTGATGGTGCTGGCCTGCATCGGCTCGCTTCTGGGGTGGCAGTTCACTGTCGCTCAGGTGTTCAAGAGTTCGGCAGACACGGGTTACTTCCTGCCGATCTTCGCCAAGGCCAACAAACATGGGGTGCCGATTATCAGCATGCTGATCCTGTTGGCGATTCAAACGGCGTTGGCGCTTCTAACCATCAGCCCTGACCTTGCCAAGCAGTTCGACACGCTCGTGAATCTTGCGGTGGTGACCAATCTGGTGCCGTACATCCTCTCGATGGCTACGCTGATGACCTTGCAGAAGGTCTCCAACGTGCCTGCGAAGAAGGCGCTGATCACCAACATCGTGGCTTACGTCGCTGCGGCGTACAGCTACTTGGCGTTGTACAGCTCGGGTGAGCAGGCCCTGATGCTTGGCGGTGTAGCGACTATCGCCGGCTATACGCTCTTCGGCTTCGTCAACACCCGACTGATCAAACTTGAAGCTCTGAATAATAGCGTTCCGACACAGACGGTCGCCGCGCAGCACATTGTTGGGGAGCCCATTCCTGTGAATGACCTGCCTCTCAAAAGCGTCAATCAGGCTAAATTGGAGACTCAACCATGACGGAACATAGACAATTGCTCGGCATGCTGGCGCTATTGGTCAGCACACAGCCCGACAAACGCAGTGTGTTCGGGCGCGCGCTGATTCAGCTGATCAGCGACGTAGAGGAACGGTCCATCAATGTGCTGACGTCTGAAAGCCTGAGTGATGCCAAATCGATCCTGAGCACAGACCCGGCGATCCAGTGCGTGCTGCTCAGTTGGGAAATGGACGAAAGCGAAGACCACCAGGCATGCATTGATCTCTTGACTGCCCTGCGCGAACGCAATACGCGCGTGCCCGTGTTTCTGATCAGTGATCGCAGCACCGCATCGAGCGTGCCGCTGATTGTGATGCAGCACGCCGATGACTTCATCTGGTTGCCAGAGGACACCAGTCGATTCTTGAGTGGTCGGATCATGGCCGCCATAGAGCGCTATCGCCAGGCGGTGTTACCTCCAATGTTCGGTGCGCTGTTGAAGTTTGCCCGCAGCTACGAATACTCATGGCACACACCCGGTCATGCGGGCGGTACGGCATTCCTGAAGAGCACTGCGGGCCGCGCGTTCTATGAGTTTTTTGGCGAAAACCTGCTGCGCTCCGACCTGTCGATTTCTGTCGGCGAGCTGGGCTCATTGCTCGACCACAGCGGCCCCATCGGCCAAGGCGAGCGGTATGCGGCCAAGGTGTTCGGTGCTCATCGCTCGTATTACGTCACCAACGGCTCATCGATGTCGAACCGCGTGATTTTGATGGCTAGCGTGACCCGCGATCAAATCGCGCTGTGCGACCGTAACTGTCACAAATCCGCCGAGCATGCGATGACACTGTCGGGGGCGATTCCGACGTATCTGGTGCCCACTCGCAACCGTTTCGGCATCATCGGCCCGATCCTGCCACAGACGCTGAGTCCTGAGGGCGTCAAGGCTGCCATTGCCAATAACCCACTGGTCAAAGGCCACATCGACCCCACGCCAGTGCACGCAATTGTCACCAACTCCACCTACGACGGCTTGACCTACAACGTCACCCGCGTCGAAGAGCTTCTGGGGCAGAGTGTTGATCGGCTGCATTTCGACGAAGCATGGTATGGCTACGCCAGGTTCAATCCGCTGTACAAGGATCGCTTTGCGATGCACGGCAGCCCGGCTGATCACGACGAATCCAGGCCAACGGTGTTCGCTACCCAATCGACTCACAAGCTGCTGGCGGCGCTGTCCCAGGCCTCGATGATCCACGTACGTAATGGACGCAATCCGATCCCTCACGGGCGCTTCAACGAGTCGTACATGATGCATGCATCGACCTCGCCCAACTACGCGATCATGGCCTCGTGCGATGTCAGCTCGGCGATGATGGAGGCCCCCAGCGGGCAGATACTCACGACCGAATCCATTGAGGAAGCCATCGCCTTCCGGCAGGTCATTTCTCGCATGCAGAGCGACATGCTCAGCAACGATGACTGGTTCTTCTCCTGCTGGCAGCCGCCGTCAGTGCCGGTCGGCGCGACCTTGATCCCTTTTCATGAAGTCGATCCGGTAAAACTCAAGACCGACCCCAATTGCTGGGTTTTACATCCAAACGAGGTGTGGCACGGCTTTGGCGATATCGAAGACGGCTATTGCATGCTCGACCCTATCAAGGTGTCGGTACTCAGCCCCGGCATGGGCGACGACGGCAACCTGCTGGACTTTGGTATCCCGGCCTGCGTGCTCAGCGCCTATTTGGGGCGGCAAGGAATCGTGGTCGAGAAAACCACCGATTTCACCATCCTGTTCCTGTTCTCAATCGGTATCACCAAGGGTAAATGGGGGACGCTGGTCAATGCATTGCTGGACTTCAAGCGCGACTACGATTCCAACATCGACCTGGAGCTTTGCTTGCCAGACCTGCTGACCGCCAACCAACAGCGTTATGCGGGAATGGGTTTGAAGGATCTGGCCGAAGAAATTTTCGCGGCCATGAAAGAAACTCGAACCACAGCAGCCATGGCCCAGGCGTTCGGTATGTTGCCGAACGCCGAATTCAGCCCTGTGGAGGCGTATGAGAAGCTCGTGAGGAATGAGGTCGAGCAGGTAACCCTGGAAGAAGCAGCCGGGCGTACCGTGGCGACAGGTATTGTTCCCTACCCGCCCGGGATTCCACTGCTGATGCCGGGAGAAAATGCCGGAGCCTCTGACGGGCCCTTCCTGACGTATTTAAAAGCGCTGGAAAGCTTCGACAAATCGTTCCCTGGTTTTACCCACGACACTCATGGGATCGAAAGCGACGGGGGGCACCATCGATTGCTGGTTCTGAAGTGAATTGCCGCACGGGGCACAGCGCTCTATAAACCCAGCTTAATTAAAACTGTGATCGCCACAACTTTGAACTAATCATCACGGTCATCCCCCTAACGCTGTGCAGATAGCCGCTAGCCCAGGCTGGCCCTGGGTTGCCCAATTACACGCAAAGGTTTGGTGATTTATGAAGAGTGAACAAGTTGAAGGCGTAGCAGAAAAGGTTGCAGGCAAGGCACAGAGCGTCGTTGGGAAGCTGTTCGGCGACTCGAAGCTGGAAGCTGAAGGTGCTGGGCGCCAAGCTGCCGGCGAGTTGACTCAAACCTATGGCGATGCACTGGATAGCGTGTCTACATTCGTCAAAGAGAAGCCAGTCGCCGCGATTGCAATCGGTGCAGTAGCGTTGCTGGTGTTAGACCGCCTGTTCCGTCGCTGAGTCAGCAAAGAGCGGCATACAACCGCTGCCGTAAATCAACTCTCGCACTCCCCTGGTTCGTCTATCAGGAGAGCGCGAGGGGCATAAAATCCCGGTTCCAGATCACGCTTGCGCTTGTTAAAAGATCACCACAGGTTGCACCAAACACTGATCGTGACGACCGGTGTCAGCAGCCCACCCTCAAGTTAATTTGGAGCGATGGGCCCGTCGCCAGGTGCTTGGTGTGACCTTTTCCTGGCCCCGGAATGCTCGATAAAACGAGTTCGTGTCCTGATAACCCACCAGGTATGCCACCTCTTTCACCTCGATACCCCTGACATTGAGCAGCTCACGGCTAAGCTCATTTCTTGCCTCTGCGAGCAATACCCTGAACGTCTTCCCCTCGGCAGCGATCTTGCGCTGAAGCGTGCGAGGACTGAGGGCCAATTCACGGGCTACGCTCCCGATGTCTGTCCGCCCCTCTGTCATCATCAACTTTAACGTGGCTTTTACTCGTGCGCTTAAACTGGCGTGGCTCTCTATATTGTCCACTGCGCTTGCTAATGCGGGGGTCAACATCCGAAGCAGTTCGGGGTTGTGCGCGGGGAATGGAACGTCCAGATCCGTTGAGTTCAAAACCAGTCTGTCGCGCTGCGCACCAAAGCGGACAGGACAACCGAAGAACTCACCATGGTGGCTCGATGCAGGAGGCGTCCGCCGAAGGTCTACTGATACCGGTAAAATACGTTTTCCAGTGCCCCGACGCCCAACTTCCAACAGCAGTGCAAAACTTGCTTCCACGGCTATATAAGGCTCTGGCGGTGTGCCGACAGGCCATTCGATGGTGACGATCAACTGTTCCCCCTCCTTCTCGAAGCACAACCGGTCAGGGCTGCACATTCGTTTGAAACGAGCCAGCCGTGTGAGTCCGTCGCGAAAGTCGGCCGCATAGGTGGCAGCCAGGAACGCCAGCATGTGTTTAGCGGTGCTTGTCTCGGTGACCATCCTGATTCCCGACGTAGCATCGCCACTCAGTGCTTCAACTGCATCCCAGATAGCGAAGAGCTGTGATGGGCTCATAACGACCGTCTCGTCCAGGCACCAGCTTTCTGGGAGGTTCGCGTGCCGTAGCACCGCTGCAGGTTCCAGCTTCAGTTGAACAAGCGCCTGCCAAAATGATTGGGGGAGTTGGCAGCCGCTGGAGAGAGCGTTCTTCGTCGTCATTTCTTCTTTGCGTCCTCCATTCTTGAACGGAAGGTAGGGGCGCCGTGCCTGGCGTGAGTTGTGGGAGCAAACGCTAACGGCTGGGTTCCGTCTGGAAAAACCAGGCAAGCCTGGCGTCTCATGATGCCAGACTCAGCGGTTTGCACGGCCATTTGAGTAAGGGCATTCAGTATGAATGGCAATAAAATACTAATGGCGCAAACCGCGAGCATTCTGGCGCGCTCTGCTGGTTTCAGCATCGGCTGACATCTTTATCCTCTGAGTTCGGGTTCCGATAACTTCAGAGAGAAAACCATGACGATCAAGTTTTACACCAACCCTAATTCGCGCGGACGGATGGTGCGCTGGATGCTTGAAGAGATTGGCTGCGCCTATGAAACGGTGGTCTTGAATTACGAGCGTTCAAGCGAGGGAGATCCGTGGGGAGGCGCAGCGCTGCAAAGGCCTACAAACATAAATGATGAACGAAGTAAGTTTTTCAGTGAGGTGAACCCTATTGGCAAGGTTCCAGCCATTGAGCACGAAGGGCGAATCATTTCCGAGAGCGGGGCAATCTGCGCCTATTTGGCGGAGGCCTTTCCTGAGGCGTTACTCTCGCCGACGAGCGAAGAGCGCGCTGATTACTATCGCTGGATGTTCTTCGCTGCAGGGCCGGTAGAACAGGCCGTGACCAATTTTCGTGCGGGGTTTACCCCGACTACCAGCCAGGAATTCTTTCTGGGCTACGGCAGCTACGAGCGTATGGTGGATCAGCTTGAGTGGGCGGTGTCGGCCAAACCATACATCGCGGGTGATCGCTTCACTGCTGCGGATGTATACGTCGGTTCCCATGTCGGATGGGGCCTGGGCCTACAAACCCTGCCAGGCCGACAAGCGTTTGTAGATTACGCCCAACAGTTGATTGCAAGACCTGCCTACATCAGCGCTGTAGCGAAGGACAACGAATTATTGGCTGCTCTTAAATAGTGAGTGAGAGTCGGGAAACGTTACTTATCCGACTCAATCCTTGAGGTTGCCTTACACGCCTGGCACATCCATGTTGATCTTGCGCCAGCAGGCTTCAGAGAAGCTGTAAACCGCGAAAGCAATCAGCCCCAAGGCCATCACCATCAATATCAGCCATCCAAATGGCAGATTCTGGAGCGCGTCCAGAGCCTCCTTCATGCCAGGTGGGTCCATGGCCTGATACGCGGAACCGCTGACTGCCAGCAGCAATGCAATCTCTATAAAAACAACCCCACGGGCAATCAGACCGAACCGCGACACTGGGCGGACGTACCGCATCACCTCTTCGTCGGCTTCAAAATACTTCTCGAATGACGCCTTCCATCCCTTGATGATGTGAGCAATGCCTACACCAAGCGGTACGAGTGCGATCAAGTACACCAACACATTCGAATGATCCCAAGACAAGAGATGCGCTAGCCAGTCCCTGGCCTGCCCTCCAGAGTTGCCCGAGCGTTTAATGCCGCTAATGAGTAGACCCAAAGCGAATAGCGCCAGCGCGCCGTTAACCATACCCCCCGCCAACAGACCGGCGCGAATCACCAAACCTTTGGGTTCTTTGCCGTGATGATCGACATCACGCGTAGCTTGCAAGACGCGCCAGGCTGCAAATGCGAGCAGACCCGCCACCACAAGCCCCACCAGAAAATAGCCAAATGGCTGGCTTAGCAATGCTTCCAGGCTCTTGTGGCTGTCCTTCGGTTTTGTAGAATCCTGCGCTGCCAGCAGTGCGAAGATACCGATGATCAAATAAAGCACTCCCCGAGCGGCGTAGCCTCCCCGAGCGAGTATCACCAAGCTATGTTGCGCGGACATTCACTGTATTCCCCAGAGTTGATACAGGAGCAGACCCCTCTTGAAGGATGGGGTTCTATTGCCGTGTCGACGGCTCAAGGATTTCGTGGCCCAAAATCGCGATGACTTGGCGAGTTTTGAAATGTTCGCTATTTTCCTCGCCAAAACCTGTACAAATCGATATTTGTGTACAAGTATCAAGGCAGGCGTTGGCGCTTCGCCGCGCACGAGAGGGGAACCGGGCAATGACGCGTCTACTGGTTTCATTGTTACTGGTATTGAGTGTAAGCAGTTGCGGCAACGTCGGAGTGGACCACTACTCCGACCAGCAACCGCAATTGGACCTGGTGCGCTTCTTCAGCAAGCCCGTGAAGGCGTGGGGTATTTTCCAGAAACGCTCGGGGGAAGTGGCCAAGCGCTTCGAGGTCAATATCGTCAGCCGCCGCGAAGGCGACGCCTTGATTCTCGACGAACGCTTTCTTTACAGCGATGGCACACGCCAACAGCGCGTATGGACGCTGACACCGGACGGCCCGGGGCGCTGGCGCGGTCGAGCCGGCGATGTGGTCGGCGAGGCCATCGGCGAGGTGGCGGGCAATGCGCTGCGTTGGCGCTACCGACTCAACCTGCCGGTGGACGGCTCGGTCTACGAAGTCAGCTTTGATGACTGGATGTATTTGATGGACGAAGACACCTTGATCAACCGTTCCAGCATGACCAAATTCGGCGTCGAATGGGGCCAGGTCACGTTGTTTTTTCGTCGCCAATGAGCGACTTACAGCGAGGGTGAAGCATGAATCTGCAAGAGCTGACCGAACTGGCCGTAAAGGGTGAAATACGTGAGTTGGAACTCCTGTCGCTGGAGGGTGGTTTCTACATCGCGCGTGTCAGGCTGGAGCATACCGAAGCGACGCTGGTGGACGATGATGCCAAGCCGCTGCGAATTGGCTCCACCACGCACTTGCGCGACCTGTTGAAACGAGTGCCGCCGTTTCCCTGTGTGCTGGTGCAGCACAGTGTGCACGACGAAATGTGCGGTGCGCGCGAAGGGCCTATTGGTGCGTTGCGCATTCCGTTTTCGCTGACGTCGCATCTTTAAGACGCCTCGCGGTTTTGCGCCGCTTCTACCAGCATCAGCCCTGGCTCAATCATTTGTTGAATGACCAAGGCCAGGTAGCGATGTTGGGTGGGCAGGCTTTCGGCAAACTCCCCAGTCATGGCGCCAGCACCGGCGATGGTTTTATAAGCGTTGGCGAGCAACGCTTCAGTTCCTTTGGTCCTGAGGCAATCACACAAAAAATGCTAAACACCAGTGGTGTGAGTTTTAAGTCCAATCACCCTTTCCCCGCTGCACCACCCACGCCAACGGCAACGTCAACAGCAACATCCCCGCCAATACCATAAGCGCCACCGGCACCCCAAGCGCGTCGCCCACGCCACCAAACACCACCGGCGCCAGCGCGCCGCCGCCAATCGTACCGGTGTAGAACACCGCAAAGGCCTGCTCGCGTTTTCCGGCGCCAGTCAGGTCCGGTACGGCGCCATACAACACTGACGACGTGCCATTGAGCGCCAAACCCAGCACCGGCAACATCATCATCAACCCGCTCAGCGGCAGATACACCGCCGCGATAATCAGCAGGGCCGTAGACGTTTCGGTCAGCCAGACCGTCTTCATCATGCCGATGCGTACGCCAAGGTAGCCGCAGAGCAATTTACCGAACGCGCCGCCGATGAACAGCATTGTCAGTGCCAAGCCAATGCCTGCGGTGCCGGCACCTTTGGCTTGCAGCAGAAATGGCAGAAAGGTGAGAAAGCCCATGCGCACGGCGCTGTCGAGGGTGCCGGTGAGGATCAGGGCGCACAGGCCAGTCGTGGAGCCGGTTCCACTGAGGGATTTGGTCTTTTTTGTGGAGGCAGATTCGCAAGAGTGTGTAGGCACCAACCACCACAACAGCCCCCCCGCCGCCAACCCAAGTAGCCCAAGCAGCGTGGCGCTGGCCCGCCAGCTGATAACCGTGAGCAACAGGCCAACCAAACCGGGGATCAGGGTTTTGCCAATGTCGCCGGAGAAGTTGTACTGCGACAACGCTTGCTTGACGCCACCGCCGTCCTCGCAGGCGTCGGTGATCATCGACGAAGCCAGAGGATGTTGAGTGCTGGCGCCCAGACCACCCAGCAACAGCGCCATCAGCAACATCATCAACCCTGTGGCTTGCCCCACCAATAAATAAGCCACTCCCGCCAGCGCGGTGCCACCCACCAGCATGGGTAAGCGGCCCCAGCGTTTAGCTGCGCGGCTGGCCATGAGTTGGAACACCGCCATCATCCCGGAATAAGCGCCGCGTAAAAGTCCAATCTGGGCGTAAGACAACGCGAACTGAGCCTGCCAGATCGGCAGCAATACGTAGATCACATCGGTCAGCCCATCGTGCACGGCATGGGCACTGCAGCCGGCGATCAGAGTGCGGCGGCGGGTCGATGTTGCGGCAGCAGGCACGGCGACGATGGCGTTCATGGGGTTGGGATCAGCTTTGGTTTGAAGGGCTTCCAACCGGTCAGGGCGATCAACAAAGTCAGCAGTTGAAAGCCGATAATCAGCGCCACACAACCCGGCCAGCCCCAACGCTCCCAGATCAATGCCGGGAGGATGGCACCGCCGCTGCCGCCCAGGTAATAACACGTGAGGTAAACACCTACTGCGCCGGCTTTGTTTTCACTGGCGGTGGCGGTGGTGAAGGCATTCGCGGCGGCTTGCGCGAGGAAAACTCCGGTGGAGCTGAGTGCCAGCCCCAGAACAATGCACCACAGGGCTGGCAGCAGAGTCAGGGCCGAGCCGGTCACACCGAGCACGGCAGCAACGCTCAGCAGTTCTGCAGGGGGCCGGGCTTTGCTGAGGCGGCCCGCAATAGGGATCACAATCAGCGCCAGCAGGAACACCGTGTAAAGCGTGCCCAATGCCGCAGGACCAAGGTTGAAAGGCGGTAGGCCGAGGTACAACCCTGCGTAGGTAAACGCGGCAACCTGAGAAAACAACACGCAAAAACCTACTGCGTAGGCCGCCAGCAACGGCTTGCGAAACAGGCCCGACGCGAAGGCGTTGACGCGCTCGGTACGCGGTCGGTTGCCCGGTAACAGAAACTGTATGAAGCCGCCCACCATCAGGCTCAGCACCGCGAGTACTTCAAAGGCTTCACGCCAGCCCACATACTCCGTCATCACGCCCGTAACGAATCGCCCGGCGAACCCGCCCAATACGGTTCCCGCCACATAAAGGCTGGTGACTTCGGTAATTGTCCCACCCTTCCAGCGGTCACCGATGTAGGCCACGCTGGTAGCAAACACCACCGGAATCAGCATGCCCTCGACAAACCGCCACACCAGCACTTCGCCAAAGCTGTGGGCATAAGCGCTCATCAGCGTGGGCACGGCCAACAGCAGCGCGGCGACGGCGATCACCGTGCGTTGCTCGAACCGCCCGGTCAGCCGGCTGACAAAAGGCGCAGTCATCGCCACGGCCAGCGTGGTGACCGTGATGCTCCAGCCGGCGGCCTTGGCGCTGATATCAAACTGCGCGGCAAAGGTCTGCAGGATGCTCTGGGTGGCATAGAGGTTAAGGAATGCCGCGCAACCACACAGGAACAGGGCAAGGCGGGCACAATGCAGGCGCGGTTTCATGAAACCTCTCGTTTTATTTTGTGAGGTCTTTATAGAATGGCCGACAGGTCTTAAACCAATACCGATTTCGAACCGATCAATACCCCAGGGATCAGGATGCTCGACCTACGCAAGCTGCGTTACTTTCTGACGGTCGCCGAAGAATTGCACTTTGGCCGTGCCGCCCTTCGCCTGCACCTGGCTCAGCCACCGCTGACCCGGCAGATCTCGGCGCTGGAAGCAGAGTTGGGTTTCAAGCTGTTTGATCGCACCAGCCGCACGGTGAGCCTCACCGCTCAAGGCCGTTCGTTCCTGCCCTACGCGCGCGGTGTATTGGATCAGGTGGAATTGGCACAAGTGATTGCCGGCAAGTTGGCCACAGGTACGGCTGGGCAGTTGACGCTCGGGTACGTCAGCTCGATTGCTCTGTCGGACCTGTTCAGCCAGGCAATCCAGGCGTTTGCCCAGCGCTTTCCCGACGTGCAGCTGACCCTGGTGGAGTGCGCTTCCGGCAGCCTGGGTGCGCAAGTGGCGGATGGGCGACTGGATATTGGCCTGAGCCGTCTGCTGCCGCTCAACCCTGCTGTACACGCATTGTCGTTGGGCGAGGAGCGATTGGTGGCGGCGGTGTCCAGTGAGAATCCGCTGGCAAGCCAGACTGAAATCAGCCTGGCGCAACTGAGTGCGTATCCGTTGATCCTGTTTCCGTCGGATTATGGCTCGGGGCTGAACCAGTCCATCGAGCAGCTTTACCGACACCATGGCCAGCCGCTGCGGCCAGGGCCGACAGGGCGACAGATCACCTCGATTATTGCCCTCGTAGCAGCCGGGCAAGGTGTGGCGTTGGTGCCGGAATGCACACAGAGCTTGATGAACAGGGGCGTGACGTATCGGCCGTTGGTGGAGTTGGATGCCCGTGCGCAATTACTCGTGTTAACGCCAAAAGAGGCAAGAAGTGTGTTGATTGACGCCCTCCTCGCCGTGATTTCAGAGGTTTTACACACCCGGTAACACCCCCGAAAAACCTCGCAATACCTCTTCCGGGCGCCATTCCTGCGAGCTCATACACTTCAGTCGCAACTTACCGAAAGACCGGTCATCGACCGTCGGTAGGTAGAGTGTTGATAATTTATTTTCAGTGGTTATAGTCACCACTAACACACACCACAAGGAGGTGATGTGGATAGCCGTTATTTGATAGGTCATATCGTTGCGGACGGCTGGTATCTGGTGCGTACCCGAGGCAGCCATCACCACTTCAAGCACCCGACGAAACCGGGGCTGGTGACGATTCCCCATCCCAAAAAGGACCTGTTGGACAAGACCGCCAAGAGCATCTTGAAACAAGCTCTGCTGAGTTAACCGTCCGTGGAGGACAACCGACATGCTTTACCCCATTGCAATTTCAACCGGCGACGACGATCACGCCTGGGGCGTTGAAGTACCGGATATTCCGGGCTGTTACTCGGCCGGCGACGACCTCGACGACGCCATGGCCATGGCCCGTGAGGCGATCGAAGGTCACTTCGAGATTCTCGCCGAAGACGGCGCGCCGATTCCCAACGCGCAGAAAGTTACTTTACATGCGGCCAATCCCCAGTACGCGGGCTGCACCTGGGCCGTGGTAGACATCGATGTCACCAAGTACCTGGGCAAGGCGCAAAAGCTCAATATCACGTTGCCCGGTTATCTGCTCAATCGCATCGATGAATATGTACTGCATCACCCTGAAGAAAAGAGCCGTTCGGGCTTTCTGGCCTCTGCGGCACTCAAGGTGCTGCAACAGGACCGGTGAGCGAATTCAACCGCAAGAAACGCAGTTTTCAACTGGGCAAGCCGCTTTAGATTGAACAGACACTCGCCGCATCAGGAGCCATTCATGCCTTGCGAATACACACGGATGCCCTCCCCCGTTGGCCAACTGACGCTGGTGGCGTGCAATGGAAAACTCGGCGCCATCCTGTGGGAAAAAGAACGCGCCAACCGCGTGCGTTTGGGTGAGCTGTACGAAGCGAACGACAACCCCGTGTTGCTGGAAACCGAACGCCAGTTGAACGAGTACTTCGCCGGCACCCGCAAGCGTTTCGAACTGGAACTGGAATTCGCCGGCACCGAATTCCAGAAGCAAGTCTGGCAGGCGCTGCTGACCATTCCCTTTGGCGAAACCCGCAGCTACAGCGAGATCGCCCGGCAGATCGGCAACCCGAAAGCCGTGCGCGCGGTGGGCGCTGCCAATGGGCGTAATCCCATCTCGATCATCGCGCCGTGCCATAGAGTCATTGGTGCCTCAGGAGGCCTGACCGGTTTTGCCGGTGGCCTGAAAGCCAAGCAGTATTTACTCGCGCTGGAAGGCACGGGCCAGGTAGAACTGGCCTTTTAAGGCCTTGGCAACAAAAACGTAGTGCTTCATTCAGAAGCTAAATTGTAAAAGGAAATTTCAAAGCACCGCTGCGGTCCATACTTTCATCACCCTCCTCACTAAGGAAAAACGGTCATGAAATTCTCCGCAATCTCACAATCCCTGTCCCGCTGGGCAGGCAGCGCCCGGACTTTCTACGCCGCCGTCGCGCTGATACTTGTGTGGAGCCTGAGCGGGCCATATTTTCACTACAACGACACCTGGCAACTGATCATCAATACCTCGACCACCATCATTACCTTTCTGATGGTCTTCCTGATCCAGAACACGCAAAACCGCGACAACGACATCCTGCACATCAAGATCGACGAACTGCTGCGCGTCTCCAAGGATGCACAGAACGCCGTGTTGAGCCTGGATGGCCTGGACCGCAAAGAGCTGGAAAAACTGCGCCAGCAATATCGCAGCATCGGCAACACCGGCACGGTGAGCCTGAACAGCAGTTGCGGCGACGCGGCCGACGACGCTGCGCAAACCAAAACGAACCTGAATCAAGCATAAAAAAACGGCGGTTGGACATCATCCAACCGCCGTTCCTGTTTTCAAATCACCTGTTCAACCGTCGCCTTGATGACCTTTACCGTAGGTCGATGCCAAGGCACGGGCTTTCTGCAGACGCTCTTCCAGCTTGGGCAGCGTCTCATCCACCAGCGCTTTTATTTCCGGTACATCCGACGCCGCCCCTTCCTTCTTAAACAGGGCAATGGCGTCTTCAGTTTCCTTGACCTGCTGCGCGGTGTAGGCGGCGTCAAAGGAATCGCCGTCCTTGAGCTCGGGCATCAGGGTTTCGGCTTTGTCGACGATCTTCTCGCGGGGCGCTACCGGCAGCTCAAGCTTCTTGGCGATGGCGGCCAAATGCTGGTTGGCCAGGGTGCGCTCGTTGATCACCTCGATGGTGTAGTCCTTGATTTCCTGGGACGAGGTTTTGGCGTGGGCCATGCGACTGGTTTCGATATCGGCCATACCTTTGGCCGACGCCTGCTCGATGAATTCGGCAGACGACTGGGCGAAAGCATTGCTGGCGCCGAGGCCCAGCAGCATCGCAAAACTGGCGGTGCGTAACCGGATAGCCATACGGCTCATGATGGGTTCCTCCAGGGCAAAAATAAGTGCGGGAGCATACACCCCGCCCTGAATTCGAATTTTCAGGGCGGCAAAGGTTTAGAAAAAACTCGCCAGTGCGACGAACGGTCGTGGATGTGTCAGGCCGGTTTGCTGCCGAACAGGCCCGGCAACGCGTGAGCCAAGGCGTTAATGGCGAAGCCGATAAACATCACGCTGCAGAGTTTGGTGATCAGGATTTCATGGCGCTGATACACCGTACGAACACGTTGGGCGCCCACCACACCGATCAGAATCGCGTAGGCCAGTACGCCGCCCATGAAGCTCAGGACAATCAACCACGGCAACATCGACCATGTCAGCAACTCGGCACGGCTGGACAACAGCGCGGTAAAGGTCGCGACAGCCACTGGATAGGCTTTGGGATTGGTGAGGCCAAACAGAATGCCGTGCCAAAACGGGTGCCGCGCAGCGCCCTGAGGCGCATCACTGCTGCGACGCTGGGTACGAATCGCGCGCCAGCCGAGCCAGAACAGGTAAAGGCCGCTGAGCACGCCCAGCACGTCAAATGCGCTGCTGCCGACTTCCCGCGCGCCCACAATCGCGACCAACGCGGTACTGCACCACACCACATCGCCCAGCAAATGCCCGCACAAAAAACCTGCGCCAGCGCGACGGCCGCGAGCCGCCCCAATACCAAACACCGCCAACACGCCAGGACCAGGCGTAATACCGTAGATAAAACCCGAAGCGAGGACGGCGAGCAGTAAGGATGGGGTCATGGGCACGACTCTGGACAGACGGTTGAAAGGTGCCTCGATTCTGCACGTTCTGGTGCTACGGGTAAAACTTCATTCCCGCATAAGGCGTGGTGCGACAGGCTTGCAGGCGTGAGGCCATATCACCGACATGGGCTTCGAGCTTGTGACCATCAGGGTCGAGAAAATAGAACGAATGACCTTCACTGCGGTTGTCGCGCCACTCCTGCACCCCGGCGGCGCGCAGACGCGCCACCCACTCGTCGAAATCCGCTGCATCGACGCTGAACGCGTAATGGGTGTAGTCGGCAGCAGGGATTGAGTAGCGCGCTGGATCCAGCGATAAGCATAACCACAAGCCCGGCAATGACAGGTAGGCACCGTTGTCCCAGGTGGCGTCGAGCTTCACTTGCAGAAGGTCATGGTAGAAACCGACGCTGCGATGCAGATCGGTGACCGCCAGGGTCAGGTGGTTGAAGCCTGAAAGCATAAATACTTCCTTTGATTGAATTGGCCGCTGACGAACGGAGCGAACCGTTGATTGGGTGACACTGTAGTATGTTGCACTACAGATCACTACATCGAGGCTCCTATGTCTGTTATGTCACTTCGCATACCGGAAGACGTCGCCGATACACTCTCCAGTCTCGCCAAAGCCACGGGACGCAGTAAGTCCTTTCTTGCCGTTGATGCATTACGGGAATACCTGACGCGTGAAGCGTGGCAAATCGAGGAAATTCAAAAAGCTCTGAAAGAAGCAGATGCAGGTGACTTCGCAACGGCTGAGGAGGTCAATGCGATCGCTGATAAATGGCGCGCTGATGCGCGTTGAGTGGCTGAGGGCTGCCCTCAGAAATCTTGATGATGAAGCAGCATATATCGCAGAAGAAAATCCCAAAGCGGCCCGTGAGTTTGTCCAAGCGATCTTGACTGGCCTGCAACACGTCGCCGAGTTTCCCGCGATGGGCAAAGAGGGTCGCGTACCCGGTACCCGCGAATGGGTTGTGCCGCGATGGCCTTACATTGTTCCCTACCGTATCCGTGAAGGTAGATTACAAGTGATGAGGATCCTTCATACGCGCCGGCAGCCCCCCACATCCTGGTGAGGACTGTTTAGCCCTGTAAAACACCCTGCACCTGACCAATCAACCACTGCAACCCCGAATCCCCGCCCCGCCGCGCGTGCCACGCCAGCTCGAACGCAAACGAAGGAATATGAAAGGGCGGCGGCACGGCCAATAGTTGCTGATGATCAATGTTCAGCAGCCCGCGCGACGATACGGTCAGGATAAGGTCCGTGCCCTGAATCAGCTGCGGCGCGACGCCCCAATGCGGCAGGCTGATTGCTACATGCCGTCGTTCACGAATCGCCGTCAGCGCCCGCTCGATTTCCGGCGTGCCGCTGCCGCGCATTTCCAGCAGCACATGCGGGCGTGAGAGGTAGGTGGGCAGATCCAGTGCGCCGTTTGCCGGCAGGCTGTTGCGGTCCACCAGGCAGGTGTAATGCTCCTCGAATAACGGCGTGGTGCGCAGTTCGGCGGGCATGTCGGGGAATACGCCGGCGGCCAGGTCGATATCCCCATTGAGCACGCCGTCAACCATCCCTTCGCGGCTGGCCTGAATAATTTGCAGGTCGATGCCCGGCGCTTGCTGGCGCAGTACGCGAACCAAACCCGGCAGGAAGATCGCCGCGCTGTAGTCCGACATGGCCACGCGAAACCTGCGCTTGGCGCAGGCCGGGTCAAACCGGTTTGGCGCCAGCAATGCCTGAACGTGAGCCAGGGCTTCGGCCAACGGCGCCGCCAACTCCAGCGCACGCGCCGTTGGCACTAATGTACCGCCCTGACGCACCAGTAACGGGTCACCGAGCAGGTCGCGCAACCGCGCCAGCGCATGGCTGACCGCCGGTTGGCTGAGGTGCAAACGCTGCGCGGCGCGGGTGACGTGGCGCTCGCTGAGCAGGGCGTCGAGGATGACCAGAAGGTTGAGGTCGACGCGGCGCAGATCATTCATCGGCTGCATACTTGACATAAGAAATTGGAATTTAAATTTGCGCGACGAATAGCCTAGAGTCCAGCAAAACCTCTGGGAGATTGGAAATGACCACATTGCATTGGACAGGTTTGTTGGCACTGGCAGTCATCGCCGGGGCGGTGGTGCCGTTTCAAAGTGCGATCAACGCCAACCTCGGCCGAGGGCTCGGCCACCCTTTGTGGGCCACGCTGGCGTCTTTGCTGGTGAGTATTATCGTGTTGTTGCCCGTGATTCTGGCGCTGCGCTTACCGCTGCCGAGTGTGGCGTTTATCAGCAAGGCGCCGCTGTGGATGTGGGCCGGTGGCGCGTTTGGCGTGTGCTTTATTTCACTGGCGTTGATGCTGCTGCCCAAGCTCGGCGCCTCCGGTTTTATCGCACTGGCCATGGCCGGGCAGATTCTTGCCTCGCTGGTGCTCGATCACTTCGGCCTGTTCGGCCTGGTGGAGCGCCAACTGACAACGCCCCGCGTGTTGGGGGCGTTGTTGTTGATTGGCGGGGTGGCGTTGATTCAGTTCAGTGCCAGCCCCGCTCGCGTAATGGCAACTGCGGGCTGATCAGCCCTTGTCCAGCGTGCGCAGCTTTTGCGGCAAGCCCCACAGCAACAGCGCCGCCGCCAACAGCGCACACACGCCGATCACGTAAAGCGCTGGCGTGGTGCTGCCGGTAAGGTCTTTGATCCGCCCCACCATCACCGGGCTGACAATGCCGCCGAACTGCCCCAGCGTGTTGATCACCGCAATACCGCCCGCCGCGCCTGCACCGGCGCCCGCCAACAGCTTGGGTGGCAGGGTCCAGAACGTCGGGATCGACGCGATGATGCCGGCTCCCAACATGCCCAGGGCAATGATCAGGAAGGTGGTGTGGTCGGCAAAAATCCCCGCGCAGAAGAAGCCAATTGCGCCCAGCACCACCAGCCCGCAGACAAACTTGCGGCGCTCGCCGGTGGCGTCCGACAACCGCCCGATCACCACCATGCTGATCGCACCGCACACATAAGGAATCGCCGTGAGCAGTCCAATCATCACCGGGCTTTGAGTGCCCGCACTGCGGATCAATTGCGGCGCCCAAAAGTTAAGACCGTAGGACGCCACCTGAATCAGAAAGTAGATAAACCCGAGCATCAGGAAGCCCGGAATACGGATCGCCGACAGCAGTGAACCACCGTGCTGGTTCGGCTCATGTTTGGCGATGCGACTCGACAGCAAGGCCTTCTCTTGTGCAGTCAGCCAATGGGCGTCTTCGATGCGGTCCTTGAGCAGGGTCAGCACCAGAAACCCCAGGCCGATGCATGGCAAGCCGCCGAGCAGAAACAGCCAGTGCCAGCCGCGCATTTGCAGCACGCCATCGAGGTGTTCCAGTACCAGGCCGGAGAACGGCGCGCCGACCAGCCCGGCGAATGCAGACGCCAGAAACAGCAGCGATGTGATGCGCCCACGGAAGTGCTGCGGGAACCACAACGTCAGGTAATACAGCACGCCCGGCGCAAAGCCTGCTTCCATCGCGCCGATGATGAAGCGCAGCCCGTAGAACTGCCATTCGGCGGTGACAAACACCATCGCCGCCGTCGCCACGCCCCACGACATCATGATCCGCGCGATCCAGCGCCGCGCGCCAACCTTGTACAGCATCATGTTGCTCGGCACTTCGAAGATCACATAGCCCACTACAAACAACCCGGCACCCAGGCCGTAGGCGGTATCGCTCAGGCTCAGGTCGGTTTGCAGCTGGAACTTGGCGAAACTGATATTGATCCGGTCAAAAAACGCGAACAGATAACACACCATGATCAGCGGCATCAGGCGCCAGGCGACCTTGCTGACCAGGGCTTTTTCGGCATCGATTTCAGCGGCCGGGCGCGCGCCGGCCTCCAACGTATTAGTGCTCATGCTTTCTCTCCAGCGGACTGCTCAAGGGCGTCCGATTGTTTTTGTTGTCTGGTGCGGGGTTACAGCGTGGCGAGGTCATCCGGTGGAGGGTGCAGGTCGCAATTGCGCCCGGCCTTGGCCACTTGCCCGGGCAGTTCATGGCCGAGCAAGGCCGGCAAACGGCGGGACATGTGCAACAGGTGCGGCAGGTCGATACCGGTGTGAATACCGACCTCCTCGCACAGATTCACCAAGTCTTCGGTGCAGATATTGCCCGACGCGCCTGGCGCAAACGGGCAACCGCCCAAGCCACCCAGCGCGGCGTCAAAGCGACGGGCACCGGCTTCGTAGGCGGCCAGCACATTGCACAAACCCAAGCCGCGCGTGTTGTGAAAATGCAGGGTCAGGTCGCTGGCCGAGACGCGCTGCAACACGCGCTTGACCAGACGCTCGACCTGGCGTGGATTGGCCATGCCGGTGGTGTCCGCAAGGCTGATGCCCTGGATGCCCAGCGCTTGATAGGCCTCCACAATTTGCAGTACACGGTCCTCGTCAATGTTGCCCTCGAACGGGCAGCCGAACGTGGTGGCGATGCTCCCGTTCAGGCGCACCGGGTGGTCGGCGGCGAAGCTGACGATATCGCCGAACGCTGCCAGCGACGCCTCACACCGCATGCGCATATTGGCGAGGTTGTGGGTCTGGCTGGCGGACATCACCAGGTTCAACTCATCGGCGCGGGACTCGATGGCGCGCTGGGCGCCCTTGAGGTTGGGAATCAGCGCCACATAGATCACACCGGGCTGGCGCTCGATACCCTGGAATACCTGCTCGCCATCTCGCAACGCCGGAATGGCCTTGGGCGAGACAAACGAACCGGCCTCTATTCGCGAAAAACCGGCGCGGGACAGCTGGTTGATCAAGGCGACTTTATCGGCCGTCTCGACCCAGGTCGGCTCGATTTGCAGGCCATCACGCGGGGACACTTCCTGCACGATCAGCGCGTCGGAATAATCAGTGATCATTGCACCACTCCCGAGGTTTTCAGGCGTTGTATATCGGCACCGGTCAGGCCCAGGCTGCCGAGGATGTCATCGGTGTGTTGGCCGAGGGTTGGGCCTTGCCAGTTCACGCGGCCAGGGGTTTCGGACAGCTTGGGCACGATGCCCGGCATCTTCACCGACACGCCGCCAGGCAGCTTGGCCTCCAGCAACATGTCGCGCGCCTGGTAGTGCGGGTCGCTGACGATATCGGCCACGGAATAGATGCGCCCGGCCGGCACTTGCGCCGCTTCCAGGGCGCTGAGCACCTGGTCGATGGGCAGGCTGCTGGTCCAATGGGTAATCGCTGCGTCGAGCAAACCACTCTTGGCGGCGCGGCCGTCGTTGTGGGCAAACTCAGGCGCTTCGGCCATGTCTGCGCGGCCGATGGTGTTCATCAGGCGCTTGTAGATCGGGTCGCTGTTGCCGGCGATGACCACATAGGCGCCGTCAGCAGTCAGGTAGGTGTTGGACGGCGCGATGCCGGGCAAGGCGCCGCCGCTGCGCTCACGCACATGGCCGAGCATGTCATATTCGGGCACCAGGCTTTCCATCAGGTTGAACACGCTTTCGGCGAGGGACACATCGACTATCTGCCCGTCGCCCTGGCCGGTCTTGACCCGCAGCAGCGACATCAGTGCGCCGATTACGCCGTGCAGGGAAGCCAGGGAATCACCGAGGCTCACGCCCACCCGCGCCGGAGGTGAGTCCGGGTTGCCGGTGGTGTAGCGAATGCCGCCCATGGCCTCGCCGATCGCACCAAAACCCGGTCGGTCGCGGTACGGGCCGGTCTGGCCGTAGCCGGAGATGCGCACCAGCGTCAGTTTAGGGTTGAGGGCGTGCAGCACGTCCCAGCCAAGGCCGAGTTTTTCCAGGCCGCCGGGGCGCAGGTTTTCGATGAGCACGTCGGCGTCGCCGAGCAGTTGCTTGATCAGGTCCAGGCCTTGCGGGGACTTGAGGTCCAGCGCCAGGGACTTCTTGTTACGCGATTGCAGGTACCACCACAGCGAAGTGCCTTCGTGCAGCTTTCGCCATTTGCGCAGTGGGTCGCCCTGGCCCATGGCCTCGATCTTGATCACCTCGGCGCCAAACTCGGCCATCAGCCGGGCGGCGAACGGCGCGGCGATCAGCGTGCCGATCTCGATCACCTTGATACCGCTCAGGGGAGCCGTCATGGGGTGTACCTCTTATTCTTGGAATGTGCAGTCAAGACTAGAGGACGCCAGCGGGGGAAATCCAACCGTCAGTTGGCAAGGAGCGTTCGCGAATGGCGAAGACGCCATGAATTGCCCTGGCGCAAACGGGGTCGCCTGAGGCTGGCTAGCCTGCAATGGCATCTACTGGTTTTGCCGGGTGTACCGAGGTGGCCGCATCGCAGGCAAGCCAGCTCCCACAGAAAAACAGGCTTGTGCAAGTATTGAAATTTACTCGGTCAACACTGTGGGAGCTGGCTTGCCTGCGATGGGGCCGAAAGGGTTTCGCTTACACCTGCGCCCTGCGCAGATAGTCAAACAACAACCGACTCACCGGCGACAACTGCGCCTCGTCGCGTGCCACCAGAATCAAGCTGCGATCCGACCACGCATCTGTCAGCGGCACGGCATGCAAGCCGAGTGCGCGGCCGAACAATTCATAGGCTTTTTGCGGCAGGATGCCGATGCCCATGTTCGCCTGAACCATCCGGCACATCGCATCAAACCCCGGCACGTGAATGCGCAGGCGCAGCGTCTGGCCCGCTTCGCGCGCGGCGGCGTGGGTGCGCATATTGATGGAGCTGGCCGCGTGCAGGCCGACGTAGTCACTGCCCAGGGTTTCAGCAAATGCCAGCGTCTCACGCGCAGCCAGCGCATGGTCTGCCGGCATCAACACCACCAACTTGTCGCGGCGATAAATCACGCCCGGCAGGCCTTTGGTGTCGGTGTCACTGGAACAGATGCCCAGGTCGGCGACCCCGTCCAGCACGCCTTGCACCACGCCATTGCTGGGGCGCTCTTCCAGATCGGTTTTCACCGCAGGGTGCTGCTCGGAAAAGTCTCGCAGGTCTTCAGGCAGGAACTGAATGATCGCCGACAGGTTGGCGAGCATCCGCACGTAACCGCGCACGCCATGGCTGTGTTCGCCCAGTTCCAGGCCCATTTTTTCGACGTTGAACAGCATCTGCCGCGCATGGTGCAGCAGCGTTTCACCGGCCGCCGTCAGGTCCATACCCTTGGCCCGTCGCACAAACAGGCTGACGCCCAGCACCTGTTCCAATTCCATCAGGCGCTTGCTGGCGGCCGACACGGCGATGGCTTCGCGGGCGGCTGCGCGGGTCAACGTGCCTTCCTCGAACACCGCAACGAACAACTGCAGGGTGATCAGGTCCAGCCGGCGCACCAAGCTTTTGTGCAGCATCAGCGACGCTCGCTGGCCAGCCGATTGATCTGGGCATGCTCCACCACCGCCTGCGGCGCGCCATGGCGCACCGCCGTCAGCATCGCTTGGCCGACGGTTTCGGTGCTGATCACCCACGTGGGTTTTACACGCCGCACAAACGAGAGCAACGGCCCGAGCACGGTGTAGAAAGCCTGGTACAACGGCGTCTTCGAGCGCGCGCCGTGCAGCGGCTGAATCACTCCAGGCCGGAACACATAAACCGCCTTGAACGGCAGGCGCAGCAGGGCGTTCTCGGTCTTGCCCTTGACCCGCGCCCACATTGATTTGCCCGCCTCGGAACTGTCGGTGCCTGCGCCGGACACGTAGATAAACGTCATCTGCGGGTTGAGCCGCGCCAGGGTGCTGGCCGCCACCAGGGTCAGGTCATAGGTGAGGTGGGTGTAGTTGGTTTCATTCATGCCCGCCGACGAAACGCCGAGGCAGAAGAAGCAGGCGTCAAACCCCTGCAGCAGGTTTTCCAGGGGCTGGAAATCGAGCATGTCGCTGTGCAGCACCTGGTGCAGCTTGCCGTGTTCCTGGGTCAGGGGCGTGCGGCCGACGGCGACCACTTCCTGCACGTCGGCGGCCAGCAAACACTCGCGCAGCACGCCTTGGCCGACCATGCCGGTGGCGCCGAATAATAGGACTCTCATCAGGGGACCTCAGCGGCAAGCCGCACGCTTCAAGCTCAAGTTGGATGCAGTTCGGCTTGTAGCTTAACGCTTGCAGCGGGTGACCGCCCCCTTTAGAACGCGCTGCGAAAGATCTCCTCGATCTGGCGCTGATCGGCGCGGCGTGGGTTGGTCAGCCCGCATGCATCCTTCAAGGCATTGGTGGCCAGCAGTGGAATGTCCTGCAACTTGGCGCCCAACTCACGCAAGCCAGCGGGAATCTCCACGTCCTGAGACAACGTACGAATGGCCGCAATGGCCGCCTGCGCGCCCTCCTCCGGCGTGATCCCTTTGATATCGGCGCCCAACGCACGCGCCACGTCGCTCAAGCGCTTGGCACTGACGCTCGCATTGAAGCTTTGCACATGGGGCAGCAGCACCGCGTTGCACACGCCGTGGGGCAGATCGTAAAGACCGCCGAGCTGGTGCGCCATGGCGTGCACAAAACCCAGCGACGCATTGTTGAACGCCATGCCTGCGAGGAACTGCGCGTAGGCCATGTTTTCCCGCGCGGCCTTGTCGCTGCCATCGCGCACGGCCAGGCGCAGGTTGGCGCTGATCAGCTCGATAGCCTTGATCGCGCAGGCGTCGGTGATCGGTGTGGCGGCGGTGGACACGTAGGCTTCGATGGCGTGAGTCAGCGCGTCCATGCCGGTGGCAGCGGTGAGCCCCTTGGGCATGCCGACCATCAGCGCCGGATCATTGACCGACAACAACGGCGTGACGTTGCGGTCGACGATGGCCATTTTCACGTGGCGGCTTTCGTCGGTGATGATGCAGAAACGGGTCATTTCGCTGGCGGTGCCGGCGGTGGTGTTGATGGCGACCAGCGGCAGCTGCGGTTTGCTCGATTGATCGACGCCTTCGTAGTCGCTGATATGCCCGCCGTTGGTGGCGCACAGGGCGATGCCCTTGGCGCAGTCATGGGGTGAGCCGCCGCCCAGGGACACGACAAAATCACAGGCATTGGCCTCGAGCAGCACCAAGCCTTTCTCGACGTTTTCAACGTTGGGGTTGGGCTTGGCGCCGTCGTAGATCACCGAGTCAATGTCCTGCATCGCCAGTTTTTCGGCGATCATGCTCGCGACGCCCGCTTTGGCCAGCCCGGCGTCGGTGACGATCAGCGCCTTGCGAAAGCCGTAATTGCGGATGGCGATCATGGCTTCGTCGAGGCAGTCGGTGCCCATGATGTTGACGGCGGGAATGAAGAAGGTGCTGCTCATGGCGAATCCTCAGAGGCGTTATACCTACAGCATCAACCGGTGCCGCACGGCGCATCTTGATCAGGATCAACGCCGGCTCATGATAAAGTCACCGCCCAGCTGATTTTGAGTAGACCCGCCGCAATGAAGGATTTCCAGGATATTGACGCCCACCTTGAAGACTGGAGCGCCGTGCGCGCTGCCTGCGACTTCAGCGGGATTCTGATCGGCAACGGCGCAAGCCGGACCATTTGGGAAGACTTCGCCTACGACTCGCTGTTCGAAAACGCGCGCACCGTCGAAGAAAAACCCCTGAGCCAATCCGAGTTGAGTGTGTTCGACGCCTTGCAAACCCGCAGTTTCGAGCAGGCTCTGGGCGCGCTGAAAACCACCAGCCGGGTCAACAAGGCGCTGGCCGTCAGCTCGGCAGCGCCGCGCAATCGCTACTACGCGATCAAGGAAGCGCTGATCAACACCATCCACAGCGTGCACATCCCGTGGCGCCTGGTGGAGCCGTCGACGCTGACGGCGATCAACGCGGAACTGTCCAGCTACGACACAGTGTTCACCAGCAATTACGACTTGCTCAATTACTGGGCGATCCTGCACACACCAGGCATCGACGACCTGTTCCGCAGTGCCGACGCCAGCTTCGATTTGCGCACTACCCAAACCGACACCACGCGCATCCTCTACCTGCATGGCGGCCTGCACTTGGTGCGCAACCTCGACGGCACGGCGCGTAAATTGCCGTCCACCGACAGCACCTTGCTCAGCAGTTTTGCGATCAACAACACGATCAAAACCCTGGACGATGTGCCGCTGTTTGTCAGCGAGGGCAAGGTTGAGGAGAAGCTCAAGACCATCCGCAGTTCGGATTACCTGTCGTTTTGTTATGAGCAGTTGCTCAGCCATGAGGGCGCGCTGTGCATCTTTGGCCATGAGTTGGGAGCGCAGGATCAGCACCTGGTGGATGCGATTCGGCAGGCCAGGCTGACCACGTTGGCGATTTCGGTGTCGGGGCGCAGTGACGGGTTTATTCGTCAGCAGAAGCGGCGGTATTCGCAGTTGTTTGACGGTACTGGCGTGGCACTGAAGTTCTTTGCAGCGCGCACCCATCCGTTGGGTAATTCGGCGCTGTCGGTCCCTGTGGAACGCTGATCTTGCGAGCAAGTGAGTTTAACTGTACGGATAAATCAGCCATCAGCTGTAAGCCCGCATTTGCCGGGGGTTGTGGCTAGATGGGCTTCCCCTGAAGCCCTTTTGATCCCGGTCCCCCACCATGAGCTCGCGCGAAAACACCGGCATGGCCCTCGGCCTGCTGGGCGTCGTCATCTTCAGCCTGACCCTGCCCTTCACCCGCATTGTGGTGCAGGAAATCCACCCGCTGCTCAACGGCCTGGGCCGCGCATTGTTCGCGGCGATTCCGGCGGCGGCGCTGTTGCTGTGGTGCCGTGAACGCTGGCCGACCTGGCGTCAGGTGCGCGGGCTGTGCCTGGTGATTGCCGGAGTGATTCTTGGTTTTCCGGTGCTGTCGGCGTGGGCCATGCAAACCTTGCCGGCGTCCCATGGCGCGCTCGTCAACGGCCTGCAGCCACTGTGCGTGGCGCTGTATGCGGCGTGGCTATCCCATGAGCGGCCGTCAAAAGCCTTCTGGGCCTGCGCCGCGCTGGGCAGTGCGTTGGTATTGAGTTATGCGTTGATCACCGGCGACGGCAGCATTCAAGCGGGCGATTTATTGATGCTGGGCGCAATTGCCGTGGGCGGACTGGGCTATGCCGAAGGCGGCCGGTTGGCCAAGGAAATGGGCGGCTGGCAGGTGATCTGTTGGGCGCTGGTGTTGTCGACACCGATCTTGATCGGCCCGGTGTGGTACCTGGCGGCGCAGCATCAAGGGGCAATTTCCACACGCGCCTGGTGGGCGTTTGGGTATGTGTCGTTGTTCTCGCAGTTCCTCGGATTCTTTGCCTGGTACGCCGGGTTGGCCATGGGCGGCATCGCGCGGGTCAGCCAGATACAGCTGGTGCAAATCTTCTTCACCATCGCGTTTTCGGCGCTGTTCTTTGGTGAACATATCGAACCGATTACGTGGGTGTTTGCCTGCGGGGTGATCGTGACGGTGATGCTGGGGCGCAAGACTGCAGTGCAGCCAGCGCCAGCCCCCAAGCCGAGTTCGGTCTAGTGTGGGAGCTGGTTTGCCTGCGATGACGGTGGTAGCTGCACCACCGCTATCGCAGGCAAGCCAGCTCCCACAGGGGACAGTGTTCAGTTCAACAGACCATCCGCGCGCAGCAGCGTTTCCAGGCAGTGTTCGGTGATGTGGTAGAACGCTTTCAATGCCTGGATCTTTTCCAGCAACTGCGCGTTGTCCAGGGGCTCCGGGCGTTTCACCGCGAGGATCATCTTGTTCTTGTTGGTGTGTTCCAGCGAAATAAACTCAAACACCTTGGTCTCATAACCACAGGCTTCCAGGAACAGTGCGCGCAAGCTGTCGGTCACCATCTCTGCCTGCTGGCCCAGGTGCAAACCGTATTGCAGCATCGGCTTGAGCAGCACCGGGCTCTGGATCTGCAGGCGAATCTGTTTGTGGCAGCACGGCGAGCACATGATGATCGAGGCGCCAGAGCGGATGCCGGTGTGGATCGCGTAGTCCGTGGCAATGTCGCAGGCATGCAGCGCGATCATCACGTCCAGCTCGCTCGGCGCCACGCTGCGTACGTCACCGCACTTGAACACCAGCCCCGGGTGTTCCAGGCGCGCGGCGGCGGCATTGCAGAGGGTCACCATGTCTTCGCGCAATTCCACACCGGTCACTTCACCCTCGGCCTTGAGGGTATTGCGCAGGTAATCGTGAATGGCGAAGGTCAGGTAGCCCTTGCCCGAACCGAAGTCGGCGACGCGCACCGGTTGGTCCAGCTTTAACGGCGAGGTGGTCAGCGCATGGCTGAACACTTCGATGAACTTGTTGATCTGCTTCCACTTGCGCGACATCGACGGGATCAACGCCTGCTTGGCGTCGGTCACGCCAAGGTCGGCGAGGAACGGCCGGCTCAGGTCCAGAAAGCGGTTCTTCTCACGGTTGTGCTCGGCCGAAGGCGCCTCACGCAGTTGCTGCGGTTTGCTTTTGAACAGTGAGCTTTTGTTCTTCTTGCTGTATTCCAGCTGGGCTTCGTCGGTCAGCGAGAGCAAGTGCGCGTTCTTGAACTGGGCCGGCAGCAGCTCGGCAATCGCTGCCACGCCTTCGACCAGTGGCAAGTTTTTGGTGATGTCGCGGGTTTTATAGCGGTAAACGAAAGACAGGCAGGCCTGCTCCTTGACCGTTACCGGCTTGATGATCAGCCGCTGCAACTCGGCTTCTTCACCGACGTACTTGGCCAGCACCAGCTTGATAAACGCATTCTGCGCGAGGCTGTCGCTGAGCAGTTCGATGAACTGGGCGTGATGATCCGGCGCAGGGCGGGCAGGTTGAGCGGTGACAGACATGAACAAAAACGCCTCGGGCAGGGAATGCCGGGCATTTTAGGGGGGATGGGGGTTTAGGGCACGGGGTTATTTGATCAACGGTCGCTCAGCCGCCACAAATGAAATGGCGGAGCAACTTGTGTGGGAGCTGGCTTGCCTGCGATGCAGGCAACTCGGTCTATCAGGCAAACCGAGGTGATGCAATCGCAGGCAAGCCGGCTCCCACACAAGGCAGATCCAATATGGGTTCGGGCTACTCGAGCACCACCAGGCGATTGGGCAGCTCATTGCGCGTCTGCGTCACGGGCACGTGCACTTCCAGCAACTTGCCACAGGCTTCAATGCAGGCAATAAACCCCGCCAACGTTTGCCCCTGTTTCACCTGCTGGGTGAACGCCTTGACGATCACATCCCAATTGCCGTTATCCAGGCGCGTGGAAATTCCGTCATCCACCAGAATCTCCACATACCGCTCGGCTTCACTGACGAAAATCAGCACACCCGTACTGCCTAGCGTGTGGTGCAGGTTCTGCTCCAGAAATTGGCGTCGCGCCAGGTTCGACGCGCGCCAATGCCGCACCGAGCGAGGGATCAACCGCGTGGTGACCCTGGGCAAACGAAACACCAGGCACAGCACAATAAACGTCGCCCATTGCGCCAGCAGCAAGGTGTACATGGTCAGGTAGCCCGACACGTAATGCACCACGCCTGGCACCACCAACGCGATCAAACTGGCCCACAACAGCGGGATGTAGGCGTAGTCATCGGCACGGGCGGCGAGCACGGTCACCAATTCGGCATCGGTGGTTTTCTCGACGCGGGCAATCGCTTCGGCGACTTGGCGTTGCTCGTGTTCAGTCAGTAATGCCATGGTTGTAGATGCTCTTTTCTCGTTATTGTCATTACCAGCCGCCTGAGGCGCCACCGCCGCCGAAACCACCGCCGCCGCCCCTGAAGCCACCGCCACCACCGCCTCCCCCACCGCCGCCGCGTCCGCTGCTGCTGAGAATCGCCAGCAGGATAGCGCCAACCGGCAGGCCGAGGCGATTGCACAACCACAATACGCCGATCAGCAGAACAAACAGCCCGATGGAAAGCCCGGGGTTGTCCATGGCGAAATTCGTATCCGCCACATGGGCCGGCACCGCCAGCGGTTCACCGCCCACCACTTGCAGCATGGCTGCCACGCCGTCGCTGATGCCCTGGCTGTAATGACCGGCCTTGAACTTGGGCGTAATCACCTGGTTGATGATGACCCACGACTGCGCATCCGTCAGCACGCCTTCCAGGCCGTAGCCGACTTCGATGCGCAATTTTCGCTCATCGCGGGCGACGATCAACAGCGCGCCGTTGTCCTTGCCCTTCTGACCGATGCCCCATTGGCGGCCCAATTGATAACCGAAGTCTTCAATAGGCGCGCCTTGCAGGTCCGGCACCGTGACCACCACGATCTGGTTGCCGGTGGTCTGTTCCAGCGCCTGCAATTGCTGGCTAAGTTGCTCGCGCACCGCCGGGTCGATCATCTGGGCCGTGTCTACCACCCGGCCGGTTAACGCCGGGAAGGTCAGCGCCGCCTGGGCCGCGCCAACACATGCCAGGAGCCACAGCGCCAGGCCTATCCGTAATAAACGCATCGACACCTCAATGAAGCCTTATTTGAACTTCACTTGCGGCGCTTTATCAGCATCGGCACTGGTGGCCTCAAACGTGGCGCGAATCGGCAAGTCGCTGTACATCACGCTGTGCCACAGACGGCCAGGGAACGTGCGGATTTCGGTGTTGTAGGCCTGCACCGCCTGGATAAAGTCGCGACGTGCGACGGCGATACGGTTTTCGGTGCCTTCCAGTTGCGATTGCAGCGCCAGGAAGTTTTGGTTGGCCTTGAGGTCCGGGTAACGCTCGGACACCACCATCAAACGGCTGAGTGCACCGCTCAAACCGTCCTGGGCTTGTTGAAACTGCTTGAGCTTCTCGGGGTTGTCGAGGGTGCTGGCATCCACCTGGATCGAGGTGGCCTTGGCCCGCGCTTCGATGACGGCGGTCAGCGTGTCTTGCTCATGGGCGGCATAGCCCTTGACCACTTCCACCAGGTTGGGGATCAGGTCGGCGCGTCGTTGGTACTGGTTCTGTACCTGGCCCCAGGCCGCCTTGGCCTGTTCGTCCAGCGTGGGGATGGTATTGATGCCACAACCGCTCAGCACAGTACCCAACAGCAGCAATGCCGCCGCCTTGAAACCCCAGCGATATCCTTGAATTGTAGACATATGTTTCTCCGCGTCCTTCCTGTGAAATTAGATAACCCTGTAAAACGTGCGCCTGATGCATAATCCGCCACCACTGGCATGCATGAAGCCAATCAGCTAAAAGATGCCTGGCGCCCACCATAGTTCACCTGTGTGCTGCATTTGTCTGACGTAACAACCCAACAACAACATATGTTCCAAACACTTTGGCCGAGCAGCGTGCCCTTTGTCACTGCGCCGTACGCCACGAAAGGAAATTCATGAAGAAGCTGTGTTTGCTCGGCCTAGTGGCCACATTGGCCTGCCATCCCGTCTGGGCCGAAACAGCGCCCGCCCCACTCAAGGACAAGGACGCGTTCGTCAACGACCTGCTCAAGCAGATGACCCTGGATGAAAAGATAGGCCAATTGCGCCTGATCAGCATCGGCCCAGAGATGCCCCGCGAGCTGATCCGCAAGGAAATCGCCGCAGGCCGCATAGGCGGCACGTTCAACTCGATCACCCGTCCGGAAAACCGTCCGATGCAGGACGCGGCCATGCGCAGCCGGTTGAAGATCCCGATGTTCTTCGCCTACGACGTGATCCACGGCCATCGCACCATCTTCCCTATCAGCCTGGCCCTGGCCTCCAGCTGGGACATGGAGGCCATCGGCCGCTCCGGGCGCATTGCCGCCCAGGAAGCCGCCGCCGACAGCCTCGACCTGACCTTTGCGCCGATGGTCGACATTTCCCGCGACCCGCGCTGGGGCCGTACCTCCGAAGGTTTCGGCGAAGACACGTATCTGGTCTCGCGCATTGCCGAAGTGATGGTCAAGGCCTTTCAGGGCACCAGCCCGGCCAACGCCGACAGCATCATGGCCAGCGTCAAGCACTTCGCCCTGTATGGCGCAGTGGAAGGCGGTCGCGACTACAACGTGGTCGACATGAGCCCGGTCAAGATGTACCAGGATTACCTGCCGCCCTACCACGCGGCGATCAAGGCCGGTTCCGGCGGCGTGATGGTGGCGTTGAACTCGATCAACGGCGTACCCGCCACCGCCAACACCTGGCTGATGAACGACCTGCTGCGCCGCGACTGGGGCTTCAAGGGCCTGGCCGTCAGCGACCACGGTGCGATCTTCGAACTGATCAAGCACGGCGTGGCCAAGGACGGGCGTGAAGCCGCGAAGCTGGCGATCAAGGCCGGCATCGACATGAGCATGAACGACTCGCTGTATGGCAAGGAATTGCCTGGGCTGCTCAAATCCGGCGACATCGAGCAGAGCGACATCGACAACGCTGTGCGTGAAGTGCTCGGCGCCAAGTACGACATGGGCCTGTTCAAAGACCCGTACCTGCGCATCGGCAAAGCCGAAGACGACCCGGCTGACACCTATGCCGAAAGCCGCCTGCACCGTGCCGATGCCCGCGACATCGCGCGCCGCAGCCTGGTCTTGCTGAAAAACCAGAACAACACCCTGCCGCTGAAAAAGTCCGCGACCATCGCGCTCGTCGGCCCGCTGGCCAAAGCGCCGATCGACATGATGGGCAGCTGGGCCGCCGCCGGCAAACCCGAGCAATCGGTGACCCTGCTGGACGGTTTGAACGCTGTCATCGGTGAAAAAGGCAAAGTGATCTACGCCCGCGGCGCCAACATCACCAATGACAAGCAGGTGGTGGACTACCTCAACTTCCTCAACTTCGATGCCCCGGAAGTGGTGGATGACACTCGCTCGCCGCAAGTGTTGATCGACGAAGCGGTCAAGGCCGCCAAGGATGCCGACGTGGTGGTCGCCGCTGTAGGCGAGTCGCGTGGCATGTCCCACGAATCATCGAGCCGCACCGACCTGAACATCCCGCAAAGCCAGCGCGACCTGATCAAGGCCCTTAAAGCCACCGGCAAGCCGCTGGTGCTGGTGCTGATGAACGGTCGCCCATTGTCGATTCTGGATGAGAACCAACAGGCCGACGCGATCCTGGAAACCTGGTTCGCCGGTACCGAAGGTGGCAACGCCATCGCTGACGTGCTGTTTGGTGATTACAACCCGTCGGGCAAGCTGCCGATCACTTTCCCACGCTCGGTTGGGCAGATTCCGACCTACTACAACCACCTGACCATTGGCCGGCCGTTCACGCCGGGCAAGCCGGGCAACTACACCTCGCAGTACTTCGATGACGTCACCGGCCCGCTGTTTCCGTTTGGCTATGGCTTGAGCTACACCACGTTCAGCCTGTCGGACATGGCGCTGTCGTCCACCACCCTGAACAAAACCGGCAAGCTCGACGCCAGTGTCACGGTTAAAAACACTGGCAAGGTCGATGGCGAAACCGTGGTGCAGTTGTATATCCAGGACGTGGCCGGCTCGATGATCCGCCCGATCAAGGAGTTGAAGAACTTCCAGAAGGTCATGCTCAAGGCCGGTGAAGAGCGCACGCTGCACTTCACCATCACCGAAGAAGACTTGAAGTTCTACAACACTCAGCTCAAGTACGCCGCTGAGCCGGGCGAATTCAATGTGCAGATCGGGCTTGATTCCCAGGATGTGCAGCAACAGACGTTCGAGTTGTTGTAACCCGCGCCGCCCCCTCTTTTTTGAAGAGGGGGCGTGCCCTACCCCCGCCGATCCAGCAAGTTGACCACCAACCGGTCTATCCAGCCCCACACCCGCTGTTTCACCCGTCGCCACAATGGCCGGGCCTTCCACGCTTCCAGGCTAACCGCCTGGCTCTGAGCAAAATCGCGTTCGAAACTGCCCGCCACGGCCAGCGTCAATTCCGGGTCCAGCGCTTCCAGATTGGCTTCCAGGTTGAAGCGCAAATTCCAGTGGTCGAAATTGCACGAGCCAATACTCACCCAATCGTCCACCAGCACCATTTTCAAATGCAGGAAGCACGGCTGGTATTCAAAAATCTGCACGCCGGCGCGCAGCAAGCGCGGGTAATAGCGGTGCCCGGCGTAGCGCACCGACGGGTGATCGGTGCGCGGGCCGGTCAGCAGCAAGCGCACATCCACACCGCGCCCGGCGGCGCGACGCAAGGCCCGACGCACGCTCCAGGTTGGCAAAAAATACGGCGTGGCCAGCCAGATACGCTGCTGGCTGCTGTTCAAGGCGCGGATCAGTGACTGCAGGATGTCGCGGTGCTGACGGGCGTCGGCGTAAGCCACGCGGCCAAGGCCCGGCCCGGTTGCGGGCACTTTTGGCAGGCGCGGCAGACCGAAATGGGTGGCGGGCTTCCATTCCCGGCGCGCGGCATTGGCGTGCCACTGGCGGTCGAACAGCGCCTGCCAATCCAGCACCAACGGGCCGCTGATTTGCACCATCACTTCATGCCAGTCGGCGGTGTCTTGCCCCGGCGTCCAGAATTCATCGGTCACGCCGGTGCCGCCCACCACTGCGACGTTTTGATCGATGACTAACAGCTTGCGGTGGTCGCGATACAGGTTGCGCATCCAGCGGCGCCAGCTCAGCCGATTGTAGAAGCGCAGCTCCACGCCCGCGTCTGTCAGCCGCTTACGCAAACTCAGGGTAAACGCGAGGCTGCCGTAATCATCGAACAGGCAACGCACTCGCACGCCGCGTTCGGCGGCGAGTACCAATGCCTGCACCATCGCTTCGGCACACGCCCCGGCTTCGACCAGATACAACTCCAGGTCGACGTGCCGCTCAGCGCGGTCGATGCCCATCAGCATCTGCGGAAAAAAACGCGGCCCGTCGATCAACAACTCGAAACGGTTGGCGCTGCGCCACGGAAAGACTGCGCCGCCCATGTCAGCGCGCCGTGAAGATCAGTACCGCACCCACCGGCACCGACAAGCTGATCGACTTCAGCCCAGCCGCCTTGCGCAACCCGGCGACGCCCGGTACCAGGTCGAAGTCCTCGGCATGCAGCACCACGGGCTCCAGGGTGACGACCTGGAAACGCCGGTCATCCAGGCGCGTGGCCAGGAGTTCAGCGCTGTAGGTTTGGGTTTTGCCGTGCAGGGTCACGGACAACGGCAGGCGCAATTCCAATTGTGCGCCGGGGGCCAGGTCGTTGATCGGTTGCAGGTTGATCTGCGCGCTTATCAACGCGTTGGGAAAGGCCTTGATCTCGAACAGGTTATTGCGCATGCGCTCATCACGCAGCGGAATGCCGCTGTTAATCGACTCCAGCTCCACCTCCAACTGCGCCGCGCCGTTGCTGTCGACTTTGCCGTGAAGCACCAGGAAGCGCTGGACTTCGGCGATCTCGGTGTTTTTGGTGGTGACAAACGAGAGGCGCGAGGATTCGTTATCCAGGTACCAGTCGGCATGGGCAGGCATAGCGGCGGCGGCCAGCAAGGCGAAGGCCAGGGGTTTGGAGACAGAGGCGTTGAACATAAAGACTCGTGGGGCAAAAAACCTGGACGAACCTTAAGCGCAATATGATGAACGGCGCAAATCCAATGTGGGAGCTGGCTTGCCTATGAAGGCGGCGGCATTGCCAAATGAGATTTTGCCTGGCTCACCGATATCGCAGGCAAGCCAGCTCCCACAGGGGACGTGCGCTGTGTCAGGGGTTCAGGCGGTCGCCGAGCCACCTGACGCTTTGGATGCGAATGATCTTTCACTATTAGCGCACATCCAATGTGGGAGCTGGCTTGCCTGCGAAGGCGGCGGCACTGCCAACTTAGATTTTGCCTGGCTCACCGCTATCGCAGGCAAGCCAGCTCCCACAGGGGACGTGCGCTGTGTCAGGGGTTCAGGCGGCAGCCTTGGCGGTCGCCGAGCCACCTGGCGGTGTGGGTTCGGCCGAGCCCGCTGGCGGTGACTTCACTGCGTTCCGGGTTGTCGCTGAATGCGCTGGTCGGCACGTATTGCTTCACATACCCGCGGCAATACTCGGCGGGATTGTTCTCCACGTACCGGCACGAGCAGTACTCCTTGGCGGTGTACGCCGCGATGATGTCGGGGAAGGCTTGCAGGTTTACGCGTTCATGCCACACCCAGGCGAACAGGGCCAGCAGCAGTAACAGGAAAACGCTGGTAAACGGGCGACGCCGGATCATGGTTGCACCGCCGCGAGTACGTGCTTGAGCAGTTCGTTGTGGCGGTAAGTGTCGTCGCGGTCGTCGGCGTAGCGCACGATGACCAGGTGTTCGTCGGGCATCACGAACAGTGCCTGGCCCCAGTGGCCGAGGGCTGCAAATGTGTCGGCGGGCGCGGCGGGCCAGGGTTTGGCGGCGCCTTGCACTTCGCGGTTAAGCCACCACTGGCCGCCGGGAACGGCTTCGTCCTGGCCGGCTTTGTAATGGGCGAAGGGTTGGCGATTGAAGTCGACCCAGTCTTTGGGCAGCAACTGTTGATCGCCCCAGCGACCATCCCGCGCCATTAACAGGCCGACGCGCGCCAAATCGCGGGCGGTAAGGTAGGCGTAGGACGAGGCGACAAAGGTTTCGTCGGCGTCGGTTTCCCAAGTGGCGTTGCGGATGCCCAGCGGTTTGAACAGCGCGTCCCACGGATAGCTCATGTAGGCCTTGTGGCCGAGCATGCCTTTGAGGGTGGCGGACAGAATGTTGCTGTCGCCGCTGGAGTAGCGGAATGCCTGGCCCGGTGTGGCGGCGGTGTCGGTATCAGCGGCGAACTCTGCCATGTCGCTGCGGCCACGGGTGTAGAGCATCGCCACCACCGAGGATTTCAGCGGCGCGTATTCGTAGTCTTCCTGCCAATCGAGGCCTGAGGCCCAGTGCAGCAGGTCGGCCATGGTCACAGCGGGGTGTTGTTTCATCGGCGGGTAGAAGCGTGCAGCGGGGTCGGTGAGTTTGAAGCGGTTTTCGCCGTAGGCCACACCGAGCACGGTGGCCATCAGGCTTTTGCTGATGGACCAAGTGAGGTGCGCAGTGCTGGCGGTGGTTGGGGCGGCGTAATGTTCGTAGATGATTTGGCCGTCGCGGATAATCAACAAGGCATCGGTGCGGATACCTGTGCGGGTGCTGTCGTCACGCGCGGGGAATGCATAGGTGGTCAAGGCATCGACGGCCGGACCTTCGAGCGCTTTGCCTTCGGACCATTCCTTGTCAGGCCAGGTTTCGGCGTGGGCGGTAAGGGAGACTAACAACAGGGCGATGTACAGCAGGCCTCTGACCATGGACGCAAACTCAAGGGGGGCATTCGTGTTCGCGAGGCTAGCCGAGGTGGATGACGGTTTTGTTACGGGGAGTGTGAGGAGTGCCTGTGCGTTATTGGGGTAACGGACAGGCACTTGGCCTGACTTCAGCGTCAACGGCCGTCGCGGGCAAGCCCGCGCCCACAGAGGTTATGCGGGCTCAATCATCGAGCTGTGCGGGGGCTGGCTTGCTGCCGGCCTTGGCCGGTTTGGCAGGCTTGCTGCCTTTGGCTGGCGCCGCTGCAGCAGGCTCAGGTTCAGCAGGTGCAGCGAGTTCTTTTTCGGCCATGGGCATCTGATCGATGGCACTGAAAAATTCCTTCACGTCGAGCGTATCCGGCGGCACGTTCTTCTCGAGTTTCTTCTCGCCATCCTTGCCCACCAGAATCACCTTGGTGCCGCTGCCGGCACCGAGCTTGAGCGCACGAATCAACGCATTGGTTTCAGGTGGCGTGAGCTTCTTGTTGTCTTTGGCGTCCTTCGCGAACTTTTCCCCTTCCGCGCCAATGCTGCCGAACTTCACGGTGTAAAACACCATGCTGCGTTCTTCAAAGGATTGCCTGATGGCTGGCTCGTCCAACTGCTTCTGGAGCGTCGACAACGTGGAGTTGCCGGAATCAAGTTCCACGACCACCAGTGGGCGGGACTTTCCCAGGTCTTGCTTGAGCGGGTTGATATCATCAGCGGCCAACAGCGGCCCCGTAATAGCCATCAAGGTAGCCAGGGTCAGCGACCGGATGAGCATGCGCACCTCCTTTGAATTCCATGCAGGGTTCTTGAGTTTCATGTCTGCGACAGTCAAATTCAAGGATGATTCCTACACTGCTTTGAGAAAGCGTAGGTCAGGACGCCCGCTACGCAAGGGCGCCACTGAGTTCATGGGTCATTGTTTCCGCTGATTGCGGAAAAGTCATGAGACGCCCCACTGCGGCCAATGCCGCGCAAACACGGGCGCCACGACCGGGTCGGCATCCACCTGCGCCAGCGTCTGGGCAAACCCGGGGGCCAGGGCGCTTAACACCTCGCGCGCGCCATCCCAACGCGACACTGCCGCCGCCATGATGCCCAGTGCATTCGGCGCAGTGCCGGGGGTAAACAATTGGTCGGAGAACTGATCGGCAAACACCACCCAGGCCTGATGCAGGTAGCGGCGGGTGCCGGTAGTCAATTGTGCCTGCACGGTTTGGTCCGCCTCCCCCAACCAGCGCTGCGGGTAGTCGATGATGCCAATTGCCGAGTAGCAATTGGCGGCGATGTACACCAGGCCTCGGATGATCTGCGCGCGGTTACCGGCCAGTAGCTCGGAGGCGGGAAATTCCAGGCCGAGGTGAATCAGGATGGCGGCGCTTTCGGTCAGCACCTGGCCATCGGGCGTCACCAGGGTGGGGATTTGCTTGAGCGGGTTGATACGCGCCAGGGCTTCACTGCCCTCGCTGTCTTCCCAGGAGCTTGCGTCGATACGACGCCACTGCACCGCGCAGTGCTGCAGGGCGATTTCGATCATGCAGGAGCCGGATTCGTCGATGCCATAAAGTGTGTACATGGTTGCGCCGTCTGGAGTGGTCGTCAGTGACAGAGAGTGCAGGCTCCCACGGTTTTTGGGCAAGCGTTTTAAAACAAGCCCATTTGCCCACCCACCAGGGTGCCGAAATCATCATTGACGAACGGCAGGATCGCGTCGGCCACCGGCTGCAATTGCTTGGTGACGTAGTGGTCGTAGTCGATCGGCGCCTGGCGCACCTCCAGCGGCTCGGGGCCGTTGACGCTGATCACGTAGCTGATCCAGCCGCCGCGCTGGTACTGGCGCGGGCGCCCCAGGCGGTCGTTGTATTCATCGGCCAAACGCGCGGCGCGCACATGGGGCGGCACGTTGCGTTCGTAATCGTCCAACCGGCGACGCAGGCGTTTGCGGTAGATCAGCAGGTCGTCGAGTTCGCCACTCAAGGTGCGGCGCACGTAGTCGCGAACGTAATCCTGATGGGGCTGACGGTGAAAGATGCGCCGGTAGAGTTCCTGCTGAAATTGCCGCGCCAGCGGCGACCAGTCGCTGCGCACGGTTTCCAGGCCTTTGTAGACCATGTCTTCGCGCCCATCGCTGTGCACCACCAAACCGGCATAACGCTTCTTGCTGCCCTCCTCCGCGCCACGAATGGTCGGCATGAGGAAGCGACTGAAGTGGGTTTCGTACTGCAGTTCGAGGGCGCTTTGCAGGCCGAATTCTTTGAGCAAATGCGCGCGCCACCACGCGTTGACGTGCTGCACCAGCGCCTGGCCGATGCGGCTGGCGTCTTCCCCGGAATGGGCGCTGCCGAGCCAGACGAACGTGGAGTCGGTGTCGCCGTAGATCACTTCGTAGCCTTTGGCCTCTACCAGTTCGCGGGTCTGGCGCATGATCTGATGGCCGCGCATCGTGATGGAAGACGCCAGCCGGGTATCGAAGAACCGGCAGCCACTGGAACCGAGTACGCCGTAGAAGGCGTTCATGATGATTTTCAGGGCTTGGGACAGCGGCGCATTGCGTTCGCGCTTGGCCGCTTCACGGCCCTCGGAGACGCGGGTGACGATGGACGGCAGGCAGTGGCGGGTACGCGAGAACCGCGCGCCGCGAAAGCCTTCCACCGAGTCGCTGTCGTCCGGGTATTTGAGGCCTTCGATCAGGCCCACGGGGTCGATCAGGAAACTGCGGATGATCGAGGGGTAAAGGCTTTTGTAATCCAGCACCAGCACCGACTCATAGAGACCCGGGCGGGAGTCCATGACAAAGCCGCCGGGGCTGGCCTCTGGCGGCTTGTCGCCCAGGTTCGGCGCGACGAAACCCTGGCGGTGCATCAACGGCATGTACAAGTGAGTGAACGCGGCGACGGAGCCGCCGTTGCGGTCGGCCGGCAGCCCGGTGACGCTGGCCCGTTCCAGCAGGAACTTGAGCAGTTCGGTCTTCTCGAAAATCCGCGTGACCAGCTCGCAATCCTTGAGGTTGTAGCGCGCCAACGCGGGCTTGTCCTCGGCGAACATGCGGTTGATTTCGTCCATGCGCTGGTACGGCGTGGAGATGTCTTTGCCTTCGCCCAGCAGGGTTTGCGCAACGTTTTCCAGGCTGAAGGATTCGAAGCTCCAGGTGGCTGAACGCAGGGCCTCGATGCCGTCAATGATCAGCCGCCCGGCTGCCGCCGCGAAGTAGTGATTACGGCTGCCGTGCTCGCGCCAGGCCATGGGCTCATTACCGCGCCCGAGCATCAGCGGCACGTTGAGGCGTTGGGCGTGTTCATGGAGCACACGCAGGTCGAACTGCACCACGTTCCAGCCGATGATCGCATCGGGATCAAAGGTGGCGAGCCATTCATTGAGGCGCTCGAGCAGTTGCGCGCGGGTGTCGCAGTACTCGAGCTTGAAGTTCACCGCGTCGGGTTTGTTCGGCGGGCCGAGCATGTACACCTGGCGCTCGCCGCAGCCTTCGAGAGCGATGGAATAGAGATCGCCTTGGGCAGTGGTTTCGATGTCCAGGGACACCAGTTTCAGCGGCGGACGGTAGTCGGGGTCGGGTTTCATCTGCGCGTCGCACAACACGCCGCTGGCGTCCGGCGTGCCGCCGAACAACACCGGGGCAGTGATGAAGCGCTCCATCATGTAGCGCTCGGGCGGGCGCACATCGCCTTCGTAAACGTCGACACCGGCCGCCCGCAGGCGTTTTTCCACGTCCATCGCTTGACGATGCTGCCGGGTGTAGAGGCCCAGCACCTTGCGGTGATGGAAGTCGAGCAGTTCCAGCGGGCGCAATTCGATATCGCGCTCGCCCTTAAGCAACCAATCGAGTGGCTTGCGATGAGCCTCGGGGATAAACATCACTGAGGTCTGCACAGGTAGGCGGATAAACCTGGGGCCCATGTCGGTGGCCAGCCAGAAACTGACCTCCGTGCCCGCCGGCGTGTCACGCCAATGCCGGGTCAGGACAAAACCCTGCTGTAAATCCACCGTACCGCACCTCAGGAATCGCTTTCAGGGCGTGATTCTACTCGGCATCGGCGCAGACGCGGCAGGTTAACGCGCGTGCAGACCACAATCCGATAATTTTGTTGCAAAACAATAATAACAATTACTATCATTTGCATCGGAGTCGTATCCGCGCAGTGAGGACGCGCAATGCTGTTGCCCCCTTTCCTCACCATTGACGGTTCGCCGTCAGGATCGATCATGCCCACCCGACTTTCCGTGCCCTTTCGCCCTACCCTGCTCGCCCTTTGCTGCTCACTGAGCGTCGCCGCGCATGCGGCAACCCCCGCCACCCCGCAGGATGCGAACAACGGTCAGAGCGGCAACACCGTGGAACTGGGCGCCACCAACATCAACGCCGATACCCCCGCGCCAGATGCCCTGCCCCCGGCCTATGCTGGCGGCCAGGTTGCGCGCGGCGGTCAATTGGGTGTGCTGGGCAACCAGGACATCATGGACGCGCCGTTCAGCATGGCCTCGTACACCGAGAAGTTGATTCGCGACCAGCAGGCCGAGACCGTCGGCGATGTGTTGCTCAATGACTCGTCGGTGCGCCAGGCATCGGGGTATGCCAACCAGGCACAGGCTTTCGTGATTCGTGGCTTGCCGCTTAATGGTGATGACATTTCGCTGAACGGTTTGTACGGCATCCTGCCGCGCCAGATCATGTCCACCGACGCGCTGGAGCGCGTGGAAGTGTTCAAGGGCCCCAACGCGTTTATCAACGGCGTCACCCCGGGCGGCTCCGGCATCGGCGGCGGTGTGAACCTGCAGCTCAAACGGGCCGATGACGTGCCGTTGCGCCGCTTCACGACCGACATCAGCAACGATGGCCGGGTTGGCGAACACCTGGACATCGGTCAGCGTTTTGGGGAGGACAACCGCTTTGGCGCACGGTTGAATATTTCTCAGCGCGAAGGCGATACCGGCGTGGACGATGAGAGCCAGCGCTCGAAGCTGTTTTCAGTCGGTCTGGACTACCGCGGTGATGCGCTGCGTGTGTCGGGTGACTTTGTTTATCAGAAGCAACAGGTCAATGGCGGACGTAATTCGGTGCTGCTGGGCAGTGGGCTGACGAGCATTCCAAAAGCGCCGTCAGCCGATACCAACTACGCGCCGAGCTGGGGCACGACTAGCCTGGAAGACACCTTCGGCATGTTGCGTGCCGAGTATGACCTCAACGATAACTGGACCGCCTATGTCGCTGGCGGCGCCAAGCACACCAACGAGATCGGGCGGTATTCGTCGGTCACTCTCAACGACGCACTGGGCAACGCCACGGTCAGCGGCTCGCACATCGCTCACCAGGAAGACAACACCAGCTTGATGGCAGGCTTGAACGGCAAGTTTCAGACCGGCGCTGTCAGCCATAAATTGAATTTCGGCCTGACCGGAATCTGGGCTCAGACGCGAAATGCCTTTGACTTCGCTTCCGGCACCCAGCCGACCAATATTTATAACCCGGCCGACGTGAGCGCACCGGCCAAGGGCGGCTTCACCTCGGGCAGCGACCTCAACGACCCAGGCATCACTGCCAAGACCTTCGCCCGCAGCGCAGCGGTGTCGGACACGTTCGGTTTTATGGATGACCGTTTGCTGTTCACCGCCGGCCTGCGTCGCCAGGAACTGGTGGTGCAAGGCTACGCGTACGGCACCGGTGAGCGCACCGCCAACTACGCCAAGGGCATTACCACGCCGGTGTATGGCCTGGTGTTCAAGCCGTGGGACCATGTGTCGTTCTACGCCAACCATATCGAGGGACTGGCTTCAGGGCCGACAGCGCCAACAACATTCGGTGGCGCCGTAGTGACCAACGGCAACCAGACTTTCGCACCTGCGCGTTCGAAACAAACCGAGGCCGGCGTCAAGGTCGATATGGGCACCTACGGGGCGACGCTGGGTGTGTACCGGATCGAGCAACCGACCCAAGGCTATTCCCAACTCAATGCAGACGGTGGCGCGACCTTTGTGTTCCAGGGTGAGCAAGTCAACAAGGGCGTAGAACTGAACGTCTTCGGTGAACCGATCAGCGGCCTGCGCTTGTTGGGCGGCGCGACGATTATTCATACCGAGGTCAGTGGGACCGAAAATGGCGCCAATGATGGCAACCGCGCCATTGGTGTGCCGTCGTTCCAGCTCAATGCTGGAGTGGATTGGGATGTACCCGGCCTGCAAGGCGTGAGCGTCAACGGGCGTATGTTGCGCACCGGCGGCCAGTACGCCGATGCGGCGAACAACCTGAGCCTGCCAACCTGGAACCGTTTCGATGTGGGTGCGCGCTACAATTTCAAGGTCGATCAGCGTGATGTGACGTTGGGCGCGACCGTGGAGAACGTGGGCAATACCAAGTACTGGGAGTCGGCGCTGGGCGGTTACCTGACCCAAGGCGACCCGCGTGTGGCGAAGTTGTCGGCGACGGTGGATTTCTAACCGCGTTACTGAAGAGAAACCAGGTGCCCGTGGCAATCACCACGGCTCACGAAGGCTTAAGAAAGTGAGGATGGGCATCAGCACTGATGCCCATTCGGCTCAGGCGCGACGAGGCTGGTTCAAATAGCTTTCGATGTTGCCCATTTGCTCATCCCAGCCGCGGGAGTTCATCTTGAAGGCTTTTTGCCGACGGTCACCAGGGATAGCGTCAAAGCCGGACTCGACCACCCGCAGCAAGATACCCGGCGCGCGATCTTCGAGGGTGAATTCCACCAGGGTGGGGGCTTCCTTTTCGTAGTCGACGCCCCTCTCGACCGCAAAGGGGTGCCACCAGAAGGAAAACAGCGTTTGCGGCAGAATGCGCTCGATTTTGGCCTTCCACACGACGTGCTCGTAGCCGGGGTAGGTAATCTGCGCTTCGATGTTTTCCCCGACGGTGAAGGTTTTACCCTTAAGGGCAACACCAAACCAGCTGCCAAATTGATCGGCGTCGGTCAGTGCTTCCCAGACTTGTTTACGTGGAGCATTGAGCAGGACTTTCCGTTCGATGCGATCTAATACGTGCATAAGTCACCTCCTCCATTGACAGTAGGCGACATCGACCAATGCGCAAACTCGGCGTGTGCGCGATGATGATGAGCCCATCCTTGAACTGGCAATACGTTATGACTGACCCGTTGAATGGAAGTTGCTTCTGTAAAGCCGTGCGCTATCAGGTGGACAGCCTGTACATGCCGATCAGCCATTGCCATTGCGAAAGCTGCCGCAAGGTCCACGCAGCGGCGTTCGTTGCGACTGCGGGCGTGATGCGCGAACACTTTCGCTGGACGCAAGGCGAGGCGCTGTTGTCGTCATTTGAATCGTCGCCGGGTAAGTTCAGGCATTTCTGCTCGCGTTGCGGCTCACACCTGATGGCGCAGCACGAGCATCAACCCCATGTGATTGTGCGAGTGGCAACGCTGGATGATGACCCCGGCGTGCGGCCTACCTCGCACATCTGGACCGCCCATGATGTGCCATGGCTGGCACATGAGGGCGTTGAGCAGTGGGACGAGTGGAAGGCCTGAGTTAAACGTGCGGATCGCCGGGCGCTTTGGCCGGCGTCGCGTATTGCGGCTTCAAGTGGCCTTCCTGGTCGAGTAACCAGGCGTCCATGATTTGCCGCACTACCGGGCCCGCCACGCGACCACCGGCCTCACCGTTTTCAATCATCACCGAGATCACGATTTTCGGATGTTCGGCGGGCGCGAAGCCAACGAACAAGGCGTTGTCGCGGTGGCGTTCCAGGGTCTTGTTACGGTTGTAACGTTCACCCTGCTTGATCGCGACCACTTGCGCCGTACCACTCTTGCCGGCAATCCGGTACTGCGCGCCGACCGCCGCCGCCCGGGCAATACCGCGCGGGTCGTGCATCACCAACTGCATACCGTGGTTGACCTGCTCCCAATCACGCGGGTCCTTCAAGACCACGTTGGGCATCGGGTTTTCATCCACCGGCGGCACGCCGTTGATGGTCTTGGCCAGGTGCGGCCGGTTCCACACGCCCTTATTGGCAATCAACGCAGTGGCCTGGGCCAATTGCAGTGGTGTGACTTGCATATAGCCCTGGCCGATGCCGAGGATCACGGTTTCACCCGGGAACCACGGTTGACGCCGCGTCGCGCGCTTCCAGGCTTGAGAAGGCATCAGGCCAGCTGACTCTTCGAACATGTCGAGAGAGACTTTTTGGCCGAGGCCGAATTCGGTGAGGTAGTCGTGCAGGCGGTCGATACCGAGCTTGTGGGCCAGGTCGTAAAAATAGGTGTCGTTGGAACGCATGATGGCCGCGTCCATGTCCACCCAGCCGTCACCGCTGTGGTTCCAGTTGCGGTATTTGTGATCAAAGTCGGGCAACTGGTAATAGCCGGGGTCAAACACCCGGGTTTGTGGAGTGACGACGCCACTGTCGAGGCCAGCGATGGCCACTTCCGGCTTGATGGTCGAACCGGGCGCGTAGAGCCCGCGCAATACGCGGTTGAACAGCGGCCGGTCGATGGAATCATGCAGCGCCGCGTATTCCTTGAAGCTGATGCCGGTAACGAACAGGTTCGGGTCGAAACTCGGCTTGCTGACCATCGCCAGTACTTCACCGGTTTGCGGATCGAGCGCAACCACAGAGCCTCGGCGATCGCCCAGGGCTTCCTCTGCCGCTTCCTGAAGCTTCACGTCGAGGCTCAGTACGATGTTTTTGCCGGGGATAGGGTCGGTGTGCTTGAGCACGCGCAATACGCGGCCCTGGGCATTGGTCTCGACCTCTTCGTACCCGACGTGACCATGCAGCTCGGATTCGTAGAAACGTTCGATACCGGTTTTACCGATCGACTGGGTACCGCGATATTCCACGGAGTCGAGGGCCTTGGACTCTTTCTCGTTGATGCGCCCCACGTAGCCAATCGAGTGAGCGAAGTGCGCGCCCAGCGGGTAATGGCGGACGAACTGTGGCTCGACATCTACGCCTGGCAGCCGGAACTCATTGACGGCCAGCAGTGCGATTTGTTCTTCGGTCAATTCATAGAACAGCGTGACAGGCACAAACGGATGGCGGGCCTGCTTCAGCGCTTTGTCGAACACCGCGCGGTCCTCGGCAGGCAGGTGCAGCAGGTTAACGATCGCGTCCAGCTCACCCTTGAGGTCGGTGGTGCGCTCGCGGGTAATAGTCAAGTTGTAGCTGGGGCGGTTGTCGGCCAGCACCACACCGTTGCGATCGTAGATCAGCCCGCGCGTCGGCGTAATCGGCAATACGTGGACACGGTTGTTTTCAGAAATTGTGGAGTGATAGTCGTATTGCACCACCTGCAGGAAATACATACGGCCCACCAGGGCGCAGGTGATGCCGATCACCAACAGCGCGCAGGCGAGCAGGCGCTTATTGACCAGACGGTTTTCTTTTTCGTGATCCTTGATGGGTATTGGTTCAGGCATTTCTACAGCATCTCGTTGAAGAAGGTCGACGCCGCGTCCTGCGGATGAAAGATCAATCCCTGTGAAAATGTGCTGCACCATACCAAAAATGTAGAAACACTTTGTATCGATTTCCCCAACGGTATGCTGGATGGGGGATTTTTCATGGATGGTCGGACTCCGGCAAGGGGAACCGTGACAAAACTTTCCTTGTAGTACTTTCCGACCGCCCAAAACAAAACCCCTGTTTGCGTTAGCAAACAGGGGTTCTGGAATTTAATCTTGACGATGACCTACTCT